>CAVHRT010000070.1:0-9488 GCA_963638355.1 Flexilinea sp.
GAATATAACGGCGCATTGTACAAACTTTCTGTTTTTACTCGACAATTTATGCCAACCGATAGGCGTAACGCTTCTGGTGCATATCAGGGTGCAAAGTATTTCACCTACAACGGACAAATTCTTGACGATATGCGCGCAAAAATGGAAAATAATCAATAGAAAATAACGCTCAATCGCTTGAAAATCAGCCAATTCTTAATTCTAAATTCGATAAATGTTAGCCCTCGTAACTGGAGCCTCGTCGGGCATTGGACTGCAATACGCCACACAGCTGGCGCGCGACTACCACACCGACCTGCTGCTCGTAAGCAATCAACCCGACGAACTGAACCAAGTGGCGACCTCGCTCGCTGCCGACTATGGCGTGAAAACCGTGGCTCATTTTGCCGACCTCAGTCTGCCCGACGCCGCCGAGCAACTGCACGACTTCTGCACCGAAAACGCCCTGCAAGCCGACATTCTGATAAACAACGCTGGCGTCTTTTTCTTCAATCCGTATGTCGAAACCAGCATGCGCCGCATCGAATTGATGCTGAATCTACACATGATAACCGTGGCGAAACTCTGCCGTCTGTTTGGCGAAGATATGTGCCGCCGCGGCAATGGCTACATCTTGAACATGTCGTCGATGAGTGCATGGATGGCTATGCCGGGTATTCAGACCTACAACGCCACCAAAGCCTTCATCTACAATCTGAGCAAATCGCTTTGGTACGAATTTCACCCGAAAGGCGTTGGCATCACGGTGATGACGCCCGGTGCGGTAGATACGGCGCTGTTCGGCCTTAGCGACTATTGGCGACGCGTGGCAGTGCGCCTCACAGTGAGCATTCCGCCCGAAAAACTGGTGCGCCGCGCGCTGAAAAAAATGTTCAAAAAGAAAAAATCGGACATGCCCGGCGTCATCAATCATCTCTGCATGCCGCTGCTCAAACATACGCCAGACTGGCTCGTGTTCTTGGCGATAAAATATGTCGGAAAATTCCAGAAATAATTTTCAATTATCTAATTATCCAATTGTTTAATTCTTGTTGAACTTGATAAACTTTCAACTTTCTGAACTATTTCAACTTCTTATCAACTCATCAACTTATCAACGCATCAACCCGTCTTTATAAACTTTCAAACTTTACGAACTTTACGAACTAACTCATGGACCTCGTTGCATACATCATTTTGGCTGTGGCGGTTGGCGCAGTGGTGTGGCGCATCGTTCGGCGCATTCGGAACAAAGGTGCTGACTGCTGCTGTGGCGATCACGGCTCGTGCGACACCAGCAATTGTGCAGGCTGCCCACTCTCCGAAAAATGCAATAAAAAGAGTTCCTAGTTTCTGATTTCATCGGGCGGTAAGCTTGTCGAACCGCAACTTTTGCACTGCCCAAACACTTTATAGACTTATAACTTTACAAACTTTCAACTTTATAAACTCATTCAACTTCTTATCAACTCATCAACTTATCAACTCATCAACTAAAAAAGTGAATTTTTATCTCAAAAATACTCGTCTTGCCATTGCGTCGCTCGCGGTTTTGGTTGTGCTTGTGGCGCTTTTACCGCTGCTGCCGTTTGTTAGGCTCGATCTCACCGCCGAACATCGTTTCAGCATTGCGGAGCAGACCAAAACGCTGATGCGCCAACAGTCCGACCCCATCGAAATCACCTTCTATTCAGGCGGAAATGTCGATGCTAATTTTGCGCGACTGAACAACGCCGCGCGCGAACTTATCGACGAGTTGAACGCCTTTGCACGCACGCGCATTCGCTATCGTTTCGAAAATCCTTCGGATGCGAATGACGATAACGAGCGTCAACGGCGCTACTATTCGCTCGAGCAGCGCGGACTGCGTGGCATGTCGGTGGCGTCGCGCGATGCCGATGGCCGACTGACGCAGAGCATCGTCTTCCCGTGGGCCGAGGTCTCGTGCCTTGGCGATACCATGCCCGTGTGCCTGCTTCAGCCCGATGCGCGCCGTAGTGGCGAAGAGGGCATCAACCGCGCCATCGAAAATCTAGAGTATGAATTCACCGACGCCATTCGCATTCTTACTAAGAAAAATGTCGACAAAATCGCCTTCATCGAAGGTCATGGCGAACTCTCCGAAGAGGAGGTCTATTCAGCCTCGGAAGCGTTCAGCCGCTATTTTCAGATCGATCGCGGCACGCTCGGAACTGATGCCAGCGTCTTGGCCGATTACAAGGCGATAATCATCGCAAAGCCTACGCAACCATTCTCCGAAACTGATAAATACATCATCGATCAGTACATAATGAACGGCGGCCGCGTGATGTGGTTCGTCGATGGCACGCAGATGCAGGACGGCGCGCTCACCAATGGCAGCGATGCCACGCTCATTCCGCTCGATGTGAATCTGCAAGATCAACTTTTCCGCTATGGTGTGCGCATTGCCAACGATGTGGTGCAAGATGCGCAGTGCGCCTATCAGCCTGTGAACATCGCCGCGCCGTCGGAACAGCCCTATTTTGAGCCTGTGCCGTGGTTCTACGAGCCGCTGCTGCTCACTTCGCCGCAATCGCCCATCACGCGCAATCTGCTGCAAGTTCGAGCCAATTTTGCATCAACTCTTGAATTTACGAATAACGCTGATAATCAGGTAGATAAACAGATTTTGCTTATCACTTCGAATGCTACGCATGTGGCGCAAACGCCATGTGTGGTCAGTCTGCAGCAGATGCTCACCGATGGCGCCACCGACGACTATTGGTTCACGCGCTATCAGCCTGTGGCAGCGTTGCTCGAGGGCGAATTTACTTCGATTTTTCCGTCGCGGAGTAGGGCAGTGCCATTCGAGATTGAAAATGCCTTGCCGCACCGCGATGTGAGCGAGCCTACGCGCCAGCTTGTGGTGGCCGATGGCGACCTCATTCACAACGATTTGGAACAGACGCAACAGGGCTGGCGTGTGCTGCCGCTCGGCTACGACCGCGTGACGCACCAAACCTACGGCAATCGCGATTTTTTGCTCAACTCGTTGCTCTACCTCACCGACGATTCCGATTGGCTCTCGTTGCGCAACAGGCAAGTCACGCTGCGACTTTTGAACCGCGTTTCTGCCACAAACAGTCGTCATCTTTGGCAGATAATAAATATGGTGTTGCCCGTGTTGGCACTTTTGGCTGCGGCTGGTATCAGTTTTGCCGTGCGTCGCCGCCGAAATGGCGCAAATTTACGCTGATTTTTGGACAAAAAAATGAGATTTTTCAACTTTTAAGCGAGAAAATTTGCTCGTTTTTTGTAAAATAAATTGCTGATAATCAGCAAATTGCAAGTTTTGCGATATTTTTTTTGTGTATAATTTGTGAGATCCAAAAAAATGCTCTAACTTTGCACTCGCAAAAACGGACACGAAAATTGTGTCATTTGGCCCATTCGTCTATCGGTTAGGACGTAAGATTTTCATTCTTGAAAGAGCAGTTCGATTCTGCTATGGGCTACTAATTTAACGCATAAAATTTGTTATAATGGCAAATCACAAATCTTCAATTAAGAGAATTCGTCAGACTGAGAAACGCCGTTTGACCAACAGATACGCTGCTCGCACCGCTCGTAACGCTGTTCGTGCTTTGCGCGCTACTACCGACAAAGCCGTTGGTACCGAAATGTTGCCAAAAGTTGCTTCGATGCTCGACAAATTGGCAAAACGCCACATCATTCACCGCAACAAAGCAGGTAATCTGAAATCGAAACTTACGCTGCATGTCAACAAGTTGGCATAAGGTGTAGCTTTTAGTTTTTATAGTTGGAAACTCTTTCCGTTTTCCGGGAAGAGTTTTTTGTTTTCTGATATAAACAACGTCGACTCTCAAAACTAGTTTGAAAGTCGACGTTGTTTGTAATCGCAGCCCGCGATCTATGTTCTATCTTCTATGCTCTATGCTCTTCTGAATCCGCACTGCCTAGTCTTTATTCTTTTGTCTTTACTCCTTACTCTACTTGTCATTTTTCACAAACGACCACAGCAGACCCGAAATGGCCAAGCAGACGGCGCAGATGGCAAAGATGATGGATTTATCGGCGGCTGCATTCACCACTTCGCCCATTTTGAACGAGGCAACCAGCTGCGGCAGCACTACCGACAGGTTGAAAATGCCCATGTACAAGCCCATCTTGGTTTGATCAACCTTTTCGCTCATAATGGCAAACGGCAGCGATACCAACGATGCCCAGCCAATGCCGACTACGCATAGCGCAGCAAAGAAAACTATAATGTTGCTTCCGTAGAGCCAAATCAGTGCGTAACCAATGGCCATCAGCAGAATGGAGCATGTGTGCGTCATAGTCATGCCACGGCGTTTGGCTATCACATTCAGCACAAGTACGGGCAGCAATGCACCAACCAAATCGCGCACAAGGAACGCCATGGAGTTCACGGTTTGCATCGAGTTTTCGTCGAGACCAGCAATTTTTGTGGAGACATAGAAGAACATGTAGATGTTCATAGTCTGCACGCCCCACCAAGTGAACGAATGCGCTAGAAGAATCTTCTGAAATTCGTTGTTGTTGCTCGTCTCGTGCAAAACATTTGTCAGAACCATCACTATCGCCACAATCTCGACCAGCACGCAGATGAGTTCCACGGTGTTGAGCGTGAACCATCCGAAGATTGAAATTTGCGAATTATCGGCGAGTCCCAACAATTTTGCTACTATCACATAGATGCCGTAGATCAGGAAACCCGCCAGCGGGAACAGTGCACTAATCACATCGCCAAGCGACGATTTCGATTTCGCTTGTGGCTCGGTTTTCCCATCTTCTATTGCCTTCTGATTGTCGAGTGTGCGCGGCTCTTCGATGAAGAAAATCGGCACTACTGTGAATAGTAAAGCCACGCCAACGCCCACATAAATCAGCACAATGTTGCCCCAAATCACACTGATGAGGTACGCCAACACGCCGCAAGTCCCTGACACGGTTTGCATCCAAGTGTAGCCGCGCGAACGATCGCTAGCAGGCGTGCAGTCGGCAATGAGCGAGCGCGTGGGGTTGAAACTTACGTTGATTGAAAGGTCGAGCGTGAGTGCCACCGTTACGGCTATCACCAGCAGGCCTTCGGCTCCGTGTGCGCCACAAACCTCTTGAATGATGCCGAGATTTGGCAACGCTAGCAGCATCAAACCTGTGAGAATGCCGCCAATCACAATCCACGGACGACGGCGCCCCCCCATGAACCAAAGTTTGTCGCTAATGAGACCAACGATAGGTTGCGCCACAATGCCCGCAATAGGGCCAGCCGCCCACACAATGCCTATTTGGCTGATGTCGAGCCCGTAGCGCGTCGAAAGAATCCAACTGAGTGCAGCAATCTGCACCGAAAGCCCGAACCCCATTGCGGTGGCGGGCAAACTAAGCAACGCCATAAACGCATTGCTCATCTTTTTCTGAATGTTCAACATGATATTGAGTTTATAAAGTTTATAAAGTTGTAAAGTTTGAAAGTCTATAAAGTTGGGTTGATAAGTTTATCCGTTGATTAGTTAATTGGATAATTGGGTAATTGGAAATTGATCTCGCAAATTTAAGAATTTATGCTGATACAACGGTTCAACGCTTAATAAAAAGTGATGCCTTTCACCAACTTGCGGCCGATGGCATTGTTCAGTTTTTCGACGAGCGTGGCGCGTTGCATGAAAAGGTCGCTGCGCAGCATAGGCGATGTGATGCGCACCCGCAACATGCCTTCGCGCAGTTCCAAGCCCATGCTGTAGTTGGCCAATGGCCCCAAAACTTTTTTCCACGCCTCAATCGCTTCGCTTTCGCGAAAATGCGCAGCCATGGCTTCACCGCCTTCGCCCACGCACAAGGCGCGACGAATCAAATCTGCCGAAAGCTTTTCTGGATAGACTCGTTTCATAGTAGTTTCTTGACGAACTTAAACATTTTGTAGGGCATATAGCGGAATGGCACATCGATGCGGGTGGGCGAGATCACGACCGAGCGGCGGTGCGAGAATGCACGGAAACTCTCCTCGCCGTGGTAGGCCGACATGCCCGAATTGCCCACGCCGCCAAACGGCATACGCTGGTTGGTGATGTGCATGATGGTGTCGTTCACGCACGCTCCGCCCGACGAGGTGTGATGTAGCACATAATCGCCATTTTTACCGAAATAGTAGAGTGCCAAAGGCTTTTCGCGGTCGACTACAAACGCTACCGCCTCATCAATTTCAGAAAAAGTCTGAATGGGGAAAATCGGGCCGAAAATCTCTTCGGTCATCACCGGCGCGGTGGGCGACACACTATCTAATATGGTGGGCGAAAAATAGCGTTCCGCAGCATCGGTTTCGCCACCGAAAATGATTTCACCATCGGCAAGATAGCCGCGCAAACGCTCGAAAGCCTTGTCGCTGACGATGCGCGCAAAGTGTTTCGATTGCTTCGGATCGTCGCCTAGCAGAGCGGCAAAATTGCGTTTCAATGCTTCCACAAAACGCTCTTTCACGCTTTCGTGAATCAGCAGATAATCGGGTGCTATGCAAGTTTGTCCGGCATTCAGCGCTTTGCCCCACGCCACGCGCTTGGCGGCGAGTTCTATGTCGGTATCGGCATCGATAATGCACGGACTTTTTCCGCCCAATTCGAGAACCACAGGCGTGAGATTTTTTGCTGCAGCCGCCATCACCACTTTGCCAAGCACAGGACTCCCAGTGAAGAAAATCAGGTCGTAGCGCTGATTGAGTAGGGCAGTGTTCACATCGCGATTGCCTTGAAAAATCGCTACATATTCAGGCTGAAAAGCGTCGGTCACGATCTGTTCCAAAATGGCTGAAACATGCGGCACATAGGGCGACGGCTTAAGCACCGCCGTGCAGCCAGCCGACAGCGCGCCAACCAGCGGATTGAGCAGCAGTTGCACGGGGTAGTTCCATGGCGCAATGATGAGTGCCGTGCCGAGCGGTTCGGTCATCACACGGCAGCGCGATGGCATCACGCCTAACGATGGCAACACGCAGCGCGTTCTGGACCAGCGGCGCACATGGCGCAGGTGCATGTCAATCTCGGCATAAACCAAGCCAATCTCGGTAAGATAAGCCTCTTCGTACGATTTGTGCAGATCGGTCCAAAGTGCCTCGGCAAGTGCCGATTCGTGTTTTTTGAGCGATGCGCGCAGACGTTTCAACGCCCGTTTTCGCTCCGCAATGGGCAGCGTTCCCCCCGTGCGAAAATAGGCCTTTTGTGCCGCAACAATATCAGGAATTTGGTCAGAAGTCATCTTTAAAGTTGATAAGTTGATAGGTTGATGAGTTGATGAGTTGATGAGAAGTTGAATGAGTTTATCTAGTTGAAAGTTTTCAAGTTTATCAAGTAGGGAGACTGCAATTTATGGTGTGTAATCAGACAAACTTTCTTTTTATTGCACTGTCTCTCTGTCGTGCGACTAATTCTTAGTTCTAAATTCAAAATTCTCAATTAAAAAAAGCGCACCTAAGTGCGCTTTTTGTTATTTCACAATCTTCATCGCGCCTCGGTCGGAACAGATAATGTAGATGCCTCGCTCGAACGATGTGATGTCAATGTCGTTACTGCCTGACTTCATCAGCACGCCTGACACGCTGTAGATTTGTAGCGGCAGATTTTCGGCGTTGTAGACAATGCCATTGGTGTAGGTCACGCCATCGAGCGTTACGACATTCAGCGCATCGCCAGGATTGGTGTCTGGCTCTGTATCAGGCTCTTGTGGATCGGGTTTAGGGCCGTCGGTGTTGGTGGTCTGCGCCAGTTTGCGGTAGATCTGCACTGCGCCCTGATTGCTGGTGTAGTTGCAGAATGTCTTGTTGTTGCCGTTGAACTGAATGCGTCCCAATTTTGCATCGGTGCTGGCAATCACTACGCTATCGCCATTGTTGTGGAATGCGATGGTCCAAGTCTGTACGCCTTCGCCTTTCACTTGCAGGTCTTTGACTGTATCGGTACGCAGAGCAAGTTCTTCGCTTATGTCGATGTCGTTATCGTCTACTGACCACTGTTTTACAAGAATTTTCCATTTGCCATCGACGACAACCAGATGAATCTCTTCTGCGCCCCAAGCGGCAACGCTGTCGCCCGCTACGATAATTTCGGTCGATGGCGTAGCAATGCGACCAACGCCTTTTTCGGTCAATTCAAACTCGCCCGAAACGCGACGGTATGCTTTGTTCACAAAAATGACAGTATCGTCGGTGTGCAGTTCATCGAGGCTCTTCACTTGGTAGTAGATGTCGCGCCCAGCCCAGATGTCGTACTTGGTCACGGTAACTTCGCAGGTGGCTTTAATTTTAGGATTGGCGGTGCTGGTTACTGTGATGGTGGCTTTGCCCGGCGCAACGGCGGTAACCAAACCAGCTTCTACTTTGGCAACGGCGGTGTTGCTGCTGCTCCAAGTTACGGCTTTGTAGGTGGCATTGGTTGGCGCAAACGATACATTCAGTTTGTGCGTCTCCTCCTCTTCGAGAGTTAACGATGTACTATCGAGCGCAATCGAAGTGAGTTCCACATCGTCGAAAGCCTTTGTTAATGCCCAAATGAAAGAGACTTTTTTGAAATAGTGTGCTTTCGAATTTGCGGCGATAAGTCCAATATATTGGTAGTTGTTTTTTATGTTAATGGTATCCGTAACTGTAGAATTCATGCTCACATATTTGAGCGTATCTATAATGTCGCCGTTGGTTACTTTTTTTGTTGTACCATCAAACATATCGCTCACGCCTTCCCATTTTTCGTTTTTGCCGTAAACAATGATGTTGCGATCGTACGAAGAACCTTGACCAGCACTATTTTTCGTTCCCCACTCGATAATGATTTGGCGAATGTAACCAACCGATGTAGTGTTGATAATGCCCGCTTGGTTTGTGAGTTTTATATTCCCATCTTCAGTTCCAGTTTTGCCAGCGTAAATGGTTCCAGAAATGCCTTTTTTGTTGCTCCAAGTGTTTTGTTGACCATCTTTCAGTGAATTTACGGTAATTCCCGTTGTGTCCGAGGTAATCACATCGCCCATCAGCATTTCGCCTGTGGCAGAGGTTACGGTTATGGCGCAAGTGGCTTTGAAACCGCCATCGGCGGTGGTCACGGTGATGGTGGCTGTGCCGTTGGTCAGTGCGGTTACAGTGCCGTTTGCATCTACCGAAGCCACTTTCGCATCGCTCGAAGCCCACGACAGATGTTTGTTGTCGGCATCCGCTGGAGCAATGGTTGCGACAAGTTCAAGTGCTTGATTTACAAAGATTTCAGCCTCGGTCTGCGACAACGTAACGCCCGTTACGCTAATCGGCGTGAGCCATTCGTATTCGCTCAGATTTTGTGCGCCTGCAATGCCGTAGAACGATTGCGGAACTGTGCGCACAACCACTTTTTTGCCGATATTATCGGGATTGTCGCAGAGATTCAATGCTTTGTAGGCCGCATTGCTCGTGTCGGAGGTCATTTTCACTGGCATCCAGTTGTTGCCATCGGCATCGTCGGCCAAGGCAAGTTGTCTGCACTGTTCAGTGC
>CAVHRT010000071.1:0-9206 GCA_963638355.1 Flexilinea sp.
CTTCAAGACCATGCACCCGCAAGTGGCGTATGTGGAATTTCACAACCGCATGAGTGCCATCGAAGGCATGCATTGCTATGGATTTTACACGCTTTTTCTGAAAGAGACCAAGGGCTGCATCATCAACTACGGGCAGACGCAATACGACTTCGACTGCGAAACCATTGTGAGCCTCGCGCCAGGTCAAACCATCGAGACTCACGCAGTGCCTGGCGTGCCAAAACATGCCATTGGTGTGCTGTTTCACCCCGATTTTTTGAGCGGGACAACGCTCGAAAAGAAGATGCGCGATTATTCATTTTTCTCATATGCCAGCAACGAGGCGCTGCACCTTTCGGCCGACGAGGTGCAAGTGGTGCGCAACTGCATGCACATCATCGAAGTGGAACTGCAGCACCCAATCGATCGGCATTCGCGCGGACTGATAATCACCAATCTGGAGCTGCTGCTCGACTATTGTATGCGTTTCTACGAGCGCCAATTTGTCACTCGGCAGGAGTTGAACAAGGACGCGCTGCAGCGTTTCGACGAACTGCTGAACGAATACATCAACTCGGGCAGAACGGCCACCGAAGGCATTCCAGCGGTGAAGTTTTTCGCCGATTGCGTGCATCTGTCGCCCAACTATTTTGGCGATATGGTGAAAGCCGAAACGGGCAAGTCGGCGCAGGAATACATCGCCCTGCGACTTTTTGAACATGCTAAACGTCAATTGACGCATTCGTCGCTGACTATCAAGCAGGTAGCGCTGCAAACGGGCTTCCAATATCCGCAGCATTTTGTGCGATTTTTCAAACGTCACGCTGGCGTCACACCAACCGAATTTCGCAAGAAAGTGTGAAATTTTTGTAGTGAAAAAATCTTTTGTCTTTACTCTTTAATCTTTATTCCAAAAATGAAAAAACTAATCATTTCAATCTTTGCAATTATGGCAACAATTTTGTCAACCCAAGCCGCCGACAAAGTGCTGGTGGCATATTTCTCCGCGACGGGCACAACCAAAGCCGCCGCCGAACTCGTAGCGCGCGCCACCCATGGCGAACTGATGGCTATTGAGCCTGCAAAAGCCTACACCTCGGCCGATTTGAACTGGCACAATCAGCAGTCGCGCTCGTCGGTGGAGATGAACGACCCAGCCGCGCGCCCAGCAATCAAAAAATCGAAGGAAACCCTCGATGGTTACAGCACCATTTACCTCGGTTTCCCCATTTGGTGGTATGTTGCGCCGCGCATCATCAACACATTTCTGGAGGTATACGATTTTACGGGGAAAACCATCATTCCGTTTGCTACATCGGGCAGCAGCAACATCAGCGGAGCGGTAAAAGCCCTTCGCCAAACCTATCCAACGCTGAAAATTGACGACGGTCGCCTGCTCAATTCCACCTCGTACGACGATATTGTGAAGTGGACGAAAAGATAAAAGTTGACAAGTTTAACGCACGAGTTATGGTCTGTGAGGTAAAAATCAATTTTTCATTTGAAAATTTGAAGATTTGAAAATTACGGTGCGGTGAGCCTGTCGAACCGCGCACTATCCAACATTGTCGCGAAAATTGTCAATCATCAATTGTCAATTATCAATTGAAAAATTCTATGATCTTAAGATTTAAACAATTCCTGCTAGCGGCACTTGCATTCTGCATTTCGGCTAGCGCACAAAACATTATGAACGCAACAAATCAACTCTCTCCACAACAGCAAAGTCTCGCCACTTTGGCGGCTTACGAGGCTGTCGGAAACATTGCAGCTTTGCCCGATGCTATCAATACGGCATTCGATAACGGTCTGACTATCAATCAGATAAAAGAAGTTTTCTCGCATCTTTACGCTTACACTGGTTTTCCGCGTTCGCTGAAGGCGCTCGGCGCACTGCAGCAGGTCATTGCCGATCGCGAAAAGGCTGGAATTGCCACAGAAACTGGCGCAGAAGCCTCACCGCTGCCTGCCAATTACGATGCGCTGACGCAAGGCACTGCGGTGCAAACGCAACTCTGCGGGCGCGCATTTCGCTATGATTTTTGTCCTGCCGAGGATTATTATCTGAAGGCGCATCTTTTTGGCGACATTTTCGCGCGCGATGTGCTTACTGCCGAGCAGCGCGAGTTGGTGACGGTGAGCGCATTGTCGGCCATGCATGGCACTGATCCGCAACTCAATTCGCATAAACAGATTGCCCAGCGCGCTGGACTTTCGGCCGAAACGGTGGAGGCGGCTGCCAAATTGGCGCGTATTTTGGGCGAAAAAAGTCGGCTCCGTTTCCCAATTGGCAACGAAAATTCGGCGTATGCGCAGTATTTCGTCGGACAGTCGTATCTGGCGCCAATTGCCGATGGTGTGAGCAATGTAACTTTCGAACCTGGCTGCCGCAACAATTGGCATATTCACCACGATGCGCGCCAAATTTTGATTTGCGTGTCGGGAGAGGGCTGGTATCAGGAGTGGGGCAAACCTGCGCAAAAACTGCACCCTGGCGATGTGGTCGACATTCCTGTGGGCGTGAAACATTGGCACGGCGCCGCCAGCGATAGTTGGTTCCAGCACTTCGTGACGCACATTGCCACTGCGCCGCTCGCTGGCGACACCAAAACAGGCAACGAATGGCTCGAACCAGTCACAGACGAGGAGTACAATAACTTAATGACTTATTGATTTAATGCTCGGCTTTTGCGTTAGTTTGCAAAAATTATTATTTATTATTCATTTTTAATTATTTATTTCCCAGAAGAGATGGTTTTAGAAAAAATAAACGGTCCGCAAGATATTAAATGCTTGAACAGTAGTGAGTTACGACAACTCGCCGACGAAACGCGTCATCATCTTTTGCAAAAGGTGAGCGAACATGGCGGACATATTGGGCCAAATCTTGGCATGGTCGAAGCCACTGTGGCACTGCATTTTGTGTTCGATTCGCCAACCGACAAAATCGTGTTCGATGTGTCGCACCAGAGTTATCCGCACAAAATCTTGACTGGCCGAAAGGAGGCTTTCATGGACGCTGCGCACTACGATGATGTGTCGGGTTATAGCGAGCCTTCGGAGAGCGAGCACGATCATTTTGTGATTGGACACACCAGCACCAGCGTCAGTTTGGCATGCGGTTTGGCCAAGGCGCGCGATCTGCAAGGCGGTCACGAGAATGTGATTGCCGTGATTGGCGATGGCTCGCTCAGCGGTGGCGAGGCGCTCGAAGGACTCGATGTGGCTGGCTCCGAACTGCAGAGCAACCTCATCATCATCGTTAACGATAACCAAATGTCGATTGCCGAAAATCATGGCGGAATCTACAAAAATCTGCAATTGCTGCGCCAAACCAACGGTCAAGCGCCTTGCAACCTGTTCCGCGCCATGGGCTTGGACTATCTGTATGTGGCCGATGGGAATGACATTGACGCACTGATTTCGGCTTTTCAGAAGGTGAAAAACATCGATCACCCGATAGTGGTCCACATCAATACGCTGAAGGGCAAAGGGCTGCCATACGCCGAAAAAGATAAGGAGAGTTGGCACTGGAGCGTGCCGTTCGATCTGCCCACGGGTAAGCCGAAAGTGGCGCATTCTGGCGAAGATTATGGCGCGCTTACTGCTGAATATCTGCTCGATAAAATGCCATCGCATCCCGAACTTTTTGCCATCACTTCTGGTACGCCAACGGTGTTTGGCTTCACCAAAGAACGCCGCCAACGTGCTGGACGTCAGCTTGTTGATGTCGGCATAGCCGAAGAGACGGCAGTGGCGTTGGCATCGGGCGCAGCCAAACGTGGTGCGAAACCCGTGTGGGGCGTCTACAGCACATTCATTCAGCGCACCTACGACCAGCTGCAGCAAGATCTCTGCATCAACGACAATCCCGCGCTGCTGCTTGTTTTCTGGGGCGGATTGGAGAGCATGAACGACGTGACGCACACCTGTTTTTACGACATTCCGCTGCTCATGAACATTCCAAACCTCGTCTATCTGGCGCCAACTTGTCGCGAGGAGTATTTTGCCATGATGGATTGGGCGATAGGCTATCGTCAGCATCCCGTCGCTATTCGTGTGCCTGTGAATGGCGTGATTAGCCGCGCAACTTCGATTGATTCCGCGCGCGATTGGTCAGTGCCGCACTATGAGGTGGCGCACCGTGGTAGCCGCGTGGCGATTCTTGGCTTGGGCAGTTTCTTCCAACTTGGCGAAAATCTGCAACAGGCACTTGCCGCTGATGGCATCGATGCCACGCTCATCAATCCGCAAATAATCACGCAACTCGATGTCGAAACGCTCGAAGCGCTCAAAAAAGATCATTCGCTAGTCATTACGCTCGAAGATGGGCAGGTCGATGGTGGCTGGGGCGAGAAGATTGCGCGTTTCTACGGCGATAGCTCCATGCGTGTGCTAGTGCGTGGTGAGCGCAAACAGTTCGAAGATCGCTTCAAACTTGCCGATCTGCTCTCTGCTAATCGTCTCACTCTGCCGCAGTTGGTTGAAGATGTGAAAGCACTGATTTAAGCTGAAAATCTTAGAAAAAAATGGTAGGAACGCACTTTTGTCGCGTTCCTATTTTTTTTGATGTTTGCTCTATCAGGTGGTCACTTTTTCAAATTTTGTGTCCGTTCGAGTGGACACTTTTCCATATAAAATGCACTTTTTGTTGGGCAAATTTTGTCAATTTCTTTTCACCGGTTTTTGATGAAAAACTACTCTACATGCGTCACATTCGCGGGGTCGAGTAGTGGCATGGCGTTGAGGCGGAGGAAGACTTGCGCGGTAGCAACCACATCTTTTTCGCAATAGATGGCGATGCGCTGCAGGTCGTGTTGCTCGTAGTAGACCGTCGCTACTTGGCTGCCGTCGATGTCGTCTTTGGGCGTGGCAATGCCGAACAGCGCGCAAAGCAGTTTCAGCGAAGTGAAACTTTTGTAGTCGCCAAATTTCCAAAGTTCGAGCGTGTCGAGGTAAGGCGTTTCCCATGGTTTCAGTCCAGCCACATCGAGCACGGGCGGCAGCGGCATGCCGTGGACCAGCATTCGGCGGCAGATGAACGGCACATCAAACTCTTTGATGTTGTGCCCACAAAGCAGCAAACCACCTTTTTTGATCTTGCGTTTTTTCTGAAAATCGGCAAGCATCGCCACAAAACCGCGCAGAATTTTAGCCTCGTCGTCATCGGCAAACGAGCGCGTGCGCATCAAGCGATTGCCATCTTTGTCGGAATAGATGTAACCGACTGATATACAGACTATTTTTGCAAATTCACTGAAAATTCCACCGCCATTTCTGAGTGCGTAATCGGCAGTTTCGTCGGCAGTGAAACGGTCGGGCATGCGGCGCTGCAGAGTCTCGAATTTTTCGTTCCAAAGATGTTGCATCTCGGGCGAAAAATCCGCCAGCGATGCCACTCCAGGCACAGTTTCAATATCGAAAAAAAGTATGCGATCGAGTGATTTGTCGTCGTACATAATAGGCTAAATTTTGAGGTTATTTTTGGGTTGTTTGCGTTGATTTACAGCGTTTTACGCTTTTTCTGCCTCTTTTTTAGGCTTGTTGGGGTGTTCAATGCCGATAGCTTTGGCAATGTACATGGTCAGCAGGTCGATGGCCACTTGGTTGTTGCCACCCTGCGGCACAATCACATCAGCGTAGCGTTTCGATGGCTCGATAAACTGCTCGTGCATTGGTTTCACAGTGTTTTCGTAGCGTTCCATCACGCGATCGATCGAGCGGCCGCGTTCCACAATGTCGCGTTTTATCACGCGCATCAGGCGGTCATCGGCATCGGCATCGACAAAAATTTTCATGTCCATCAGATTGCGTAACTTGCTGTTAGTCAGTACCAAAATGCCTTCGACAATCACCACTTCGCAAGGCTTCACAAGCACTGTTTCGGTCGAGCGTGTGCAGGTGATGTACGAGTAGATGGGCTGTTCGATGCTTTTGCCCGCTTTCAGGTCTTTCACCTGCTTGATGAGCAGCTCGAATTCCACCGAATCTGGGTGGTCGAAGTTCATTTCGAGACGCTCCTCGAGTGGCAGATTCGACGCGTCGCGGTAGTACGAATCCTGCGGAAGCACCGCTACTTCGCCTTTTGGCAGTTGTTCGATGATTTTGCGCACAACGGTGGTTTTGCCCGAACCAGTGCCGCCAGCTATTCCGATAATCAGCATTTTATTTGAAGATTTGAAAATTTGAAGATTGTTCGACCCTCAGAAGTTGCAAAGTTAGATGGAAAAATTGAAAAAAGCAAATTATTTGCGATTAAAATAGGTGTTGAGCAGTTTTTTTGCGGCAGTGAACGACGACATGCGGTTTTGGTCGAGTTGTTGCTGACAATCTTCGAGCATCGTTTCGATTTCGGGATTTTGATAAAAACTGTTTTTCAGCGCCTCATCGATGGTTTCGTACATCCAATATTTGCTTTGGCGGCGGCGATTTTCTTCGAAATAGCCATTTTCCTTGGTGAAATCGATGTAGTCGAGAATCATGCCCCAAACATCGCTCACGCCAATGTGGTGGAAGGCTGAGCAGGTCAGTACTTGCGGCTCCCAGCCCGATTCAGGTTTCGGGAAAAGTGCCAGCGCGTTACGGAATTGGCGCGCGGCCAATTGCGATTTCTCTTTGTTCGAGCCATCGCATTTGTTTATGGCGATGCCATCGGCCATCTCCATGATGCCGCGTTTTATGCCCTGCAATTCGTCGCCAGCGCCCGCCAACTGTATCAGCAGGAAGAAATCGACCATGCTGTGAACGGCCGTTTCGCTCTGTCCCACGCCCACGGTTTCGATGAATACGGTGTCGAAGCCTGCCGCCTCGCAAAGTACGATGGTTTCGCGGGTTTTGCGCGCCACGCCGCCCAGCGAGCCAGCCGATGGCGAAGGACGAATGAAGGCATTTTTTGCGGTCGAGAGTTCTTCCATGCGGGTCTTGTCGCCCAGAATGCTGCCGCGCGAGCGTTCGCTGCTTGGGTCGATGGCCAAGACGGCAAGTTTGCGCCCAGCCTTGACCAGTTCCACGCCAAGCGATTCTACAAAGGTGCTTTTGCCTGCGCCCGGCACGCCTGTGATGCCAATGCGCACCGATTTTCCTGCGTGTGGAAGGCAACGCTCGACCACCTCTTGCGCCTGCGCATAATGCACGGGATTGGCACTCTCGATGAGCGTAACTGCTTGACTCAGAATGGAAACATCGCCACGCAAAATGCCATCGACAAATTCGTCGGTGGTGTACTGCGTGCGTTTCACACGGTGTTTCAAATAAGGATTGACGATGGGCGGTTGTGCCACACCCGAATTCACATTCAATCCGGGAAAATCGCTGCTATTTTCGATATGCTCCGACATAAGTTGGTTTATAAAGTTGTAAAGTTATAAAGTTCATAAAGTTTCGCGTTCTACAATTTTCTGCAGTTGGCTGTGGATACCATTAATTTGAAATCTGAAATTTGGAATTTGAAATTTCTACTTCGTTTCCCAAGTTACCACAATGTTTTGAATTGGGTTCGTGGGGTCGTTGGTCATCAGTTGCAGATTTTTGACAAACGAGAATGGCTGCAGATTGGTTGCGTCCACTTCTATGCTGATTTTCACCGACTTACCGCTCTTTACGACCGATTTTTTCACTGTTGCTTTCAGATAATCGCTGCTCGAAATGATGGCGCGCACCATCAGCGGATTTTGTCCGTAGTTCGACAGCGTGATGGTTTGCGTGTATTTTTTGCCGATTGAAATCGTGCCAAAATCGACATTTTTCTGTTGTAACGATGCTATTGGCGCTGCAATGCGGTCTTCGCGCGTGAGCTGTGTAAAATCCTCATACACAGTGGCTTGCAGACGAATTGCACCTTCATTTTTTCCGCCAACAATCATCGCTACAGGTTCGTTCACAAATCCCCAAGCGTCGCTCTCGGCAGAGCGGTAGTGCAGCGTAACCAACGTTTCGCTCTGAGGCTCGAGGGCTGTTGGCGCGTCGCAATCGACATAGTCGGGCAATGCGAGCGCAAAACTTACGGGCTCGTCGCTGGCATTGACGAGTGTGAGCGTGCTTTCGACCACATCGCCATGGCGCACGCTATCGAACGACACGATGGCTGAGCGCGTGTAGACTGCGCCAAAATGGTATGGATAGCGGTTCTCGAGCGACTCGGAGCGCGGAACGACCTGCCCAAAAATGTCGAGAATCTCGGTGATGTTGCCACTTTCGCCTGCAATCACCACTCGCACGCTTTTCTGAAATGGTCCTGGGCGGTCGTTGGGGTCGAAAATGACGCGCACAACGCCTGAATCGTTTGGCTGGACGGACGTTTTAGTCCAGTCGGGTGTGGTGCAGCCGCACGAAGCCGTAACCGTGAGAATGTTGAACGGCGCGGTTCCCGTGTTCACAAAGCGGAAATCGTGCGACACGCGTCCGCCCTCTTCGGCAATGTTGCCAAAATCGAACTCTGTGGCATCGAACGCCAAATCGACTTTTTGTTGCGCCGTGGCAAAAATCGTCGTTGAAATCAGCGTGAATAAAAGCAGAAATTTTCTCATTCCGTCAATCTTCAAAAAAGAGAAAAGGGAAAGAAGTGCGCAGCAAGCGTATCTCTTCCCCTTAAAATTATGAGCCACTCGCGCTGCTTATTCAGCCGTTGGAGCAGCAGGTTTTGGTGTTACTTGTCCTTTGATGTAAAGGATTTCGGTGTGATCGGCTGTGCCATCGTTCAGAACCACGGTGATCGATTTTTGGAAAGCACCTGGACGCGTTGCAGCAGCGTATTTCACGCGAATTTCACCCGTAGCATTTGGAGCGACTGGCTCGAGACTGTAGCTAGGCGTGGTGCAACCGCATGATGCACGAACGCTTTTGAGTGTAACTGGCGCAGCAAATTGGTTCACAAAAGTGAAAGTGGTGAAAATATCGCCATCTTCTTGTTTAACTGTGCCGAAGTCGTGCGTACGCTCGTTCCATTCAACGATTTTTGCTTCTTGTGCCGTGGCAGCAATGGCTACGAACAACATTGCGAAAAGTGCAAGTTTTTTCATGATCTTATTGTAATTTTTAGTGTTAAACTTATTCGTCCCAAACGATGGGCAAAATTACTATTTTTTTGCAGAAAGTGTATGCACCGATGATATTTTTTTCAAAAATATGGTTTGCAGTTGACTAATTTTTACCAATCTCTCACCTCTCAATTATAAACCCTAATCTTATTTTGGCAAATCTCGTGCCACTTTGCGTTTTCTGAAGTAGTA
>CAVHRT010000072.1:0-9066 GCA_963638355.1 Flexilinea sp.
GAAATAAGTTTTTTTTTTTTTTTTTTTGTTTGGTAGTCCTTGTTTTCTATGATGAGCGCATCAAAACATGCTTTATCACTATCGACAGTGCATAATTTTATTTTATTTTTTTTCTTGAAGAAATATTCGCTGAGCTCGTCAAGTTCATCTTTTTCAACGTACTTTTCAAGAACATTGTACAATGCTCTCGTAAAAATTATTAGAGTCGTTAATCGTTGCTGACCATCTATTATTTCGTATTTCTCATCTTGTTTTACTGTTTCTAAGAGAATATTCCCATACGAATACTTGTTAACCTTACTCGCCTGGTCAAGGTCATTAAAGAATACCTCCCAATTATCCTCTTTCCATGAATATGCACGCTGATAAACAGGAATCGTAAATTGAATGCTATTATCAAACAAGCCCTTGATTGTTGTAGATATGAATTTCATAGTTTATTCAATTATTTCTATACAAAATCGCGCACAAACCACGCTACCCACACGCCTAAATCGGGCGAATGTGCGTCCGTCCGTAATGTTTTTCTGTAAAAATATGGTGTTTGAAATTACCCTACTAGATTGAAAGAGGGGGGGGGGCTAAATGGCTAATAATCAGCGAGTTATAAACGTTTTGTGCGCTTATGAAAAGGTTTGCCGAGTAACCCATGTTAATATGTCCGCTGGTTATTGTCATCATAACGGTTGCAAAGATAGCAATTTTTTTTGACAAAAATTGCGAGTGGAAAGTAAAAAGTTCAAAAGTTTGTAAAGTGGCGGTTTTTACCGCAGTCAACAAAACTTTATCGCACTGCCCTCCAATAACGGCAGTAGGGATGCGCCATGGCACGTCCCGAAAGTTAGGAATTAGGAGTGAGAAGTTAGAAGTGAGCGCATGACAGGTGGACAATGCGGTTTCATTTTATCATTCAATGAATCAATGACTCGATGATTGCTACCGCATACGCCGAGATGCCCTCGCGGCGGCCAGTGAAACCGAGTTGTTCGGTGGTGGTGGCTTTTATCGATATGGCATCGGCGTTGACGCCCATCACCTGCGCCAAACAGGCTTGCATGGCGGGAATGTGCGGATTCAGTTTGGGCGCTTCGGCACAAATGGTGCAGTCGATGTTGCCAAGTTCGTAGCCCTTGTCGCGAATGAGTTGCATGGTTCGAACGAGCAGAATCTTGCTGTCGATGCCCGCAAATTCGTCGGCCGTGTCGGGAAAATGATAACCAATATCGCGCAGGTTGGCTGCACCGAGCAGCGCATCGCAAATGGCGTGTATCAGCACATCGGCGTCGCTGTGACCCAGCAGCCCGAACGGCGCATCAATCTTGATTCCGCCCAACCACAAATCGCGATTCTCCACGATTTTGTGCACATCATATCCGAAACCGACGCGCATTTTAAGAATTTCAGATTTCAGATTTCAAATTTCAGATTGGGCGGTGAGCGTGTCGAACCGCCCAATAATTAAGTAATTGGAAATTAAATAATTAAGTAATTCTATTTGTTCCTGTCCGCCAGCGCTTTGATGCCATCGACATCGAACGAGAGCGAGAAACGGAGCGTTTGGTCGAGCGGGTTGTTTTGCGCCACACTCAGCACATAGCCTACATCTAGGCGGAATGCCGACAGACGGAAGCCCGCGCCAAAGGTGAAATATTTGCGGTTACCTTTGCTCCTAGCCTCGTTGTGGTAGCCCACGCGACCGAAGAACTGCTCGTTGTAGGCGTATTCCATACCAATGCCGAAGTTTATCTCTTTGAACTCCTCTTTGGCTCCGCCCGGCGCATCGGCAAACGACCAGAACAGACCTTTCATCGACGAGATGTTGGTGTATTGATCCTCGTCCAAAGTCCAGCTTCCATCGCTGTTTTTTGTGCTTTCATCGCTTGTGTCGATGCCCGCTTTTTTGGCGGTGCGCTCGTTCACTTTGCGCGATGGAACCATCAATTTGTCGAAATCAACGCTGAAACTCAGGCGGTTATAGCGGTTGAATGGCACCAGATAGGTGAAACCAAGTCGCAAATCGGTTGGCAAAAAGTTGCTTGTGTTGCCTTTGTCGTACGAAATTTTTGTGCCGAGGTTGGTGATGTTGAAACCGAACGCAAATTTCGAAGTGCCAGTTTTGATGTCGATTGGCAATTCGTAGTAGCCGTTGATGTCGGCGCCGAAAGCGTGCCCCGTGTGGTAGTCTTCGTCGGTCTTCGCGCTCAGGTCGGAGCAGATGTAGCGGAACACAACGCCCATCGAGAAATGTTCGCTAAGCATGCGTTCGTAGCCTACGTCGAATGCCAATTCGTAAGGTTTAACATTGATTGCCACGGCATCTTTGCTTTCGCGCAGGGCAATTTCGCCAAGCGAGAAAAACCGCAGCGAAGCCGAAACCGTACCAGCCAAGCGGCTTATCTGGTAGTAACCCGAAAGGTATGCCAAGTCGATGTCGCTCACGCCAAGACTGCGCAGCCACGGTGTGTAGTTTATGGTGAAACCTGCGCTGCTCTGCATTTGCGCATATTTCGACGAGTTCCAGTGTTGCGAACTGTTGTCGGGAACGGTGGCAACGCCCACATCGCCCATGCCGCCTGCTACAGCGTCAGGACCAATCGAAAGCGATGGAACGCCCGTGATGAGCGGGTTCAGTTGGTCGCTCAATCCCGTGGCAGTTTGTGCCGATACCGCCAACGAAACGATCGCTGCGGCACTGAAAATTGCTAATTTTTTCATTTTATAATTCTGTTTTTCGCAAAGTTGCTCTCTTTATAACGCTTGTTCTCGCGTTTTATTGTGTAGACCTCTTCTTATCCCCCAAGGGGGAAGATTTTGCCTATTTGTTATCGAAAAAAATAATTAAATAATTGGAAATTAAACAATTAAGTAATTATTTCGCTACCATTAATTTCAGTGTTTTCGAAGTGGTTTCGCCGCCTTCCACTTGTATGCCGATGCGCACCACATACACGCCAGTGTTCAGTTGACCTGCAAAATTCCAAGTCATCTCGGTCTGATTGTCGTACACATACGCACTCTGGCTGCCCGTGTACACCACTTTTCCCATCAAATCTGCCACGGTAACCGACATTTTCAGCGGCTGCTCGGGGCGGTCGTGAGTGTAGACAAATGTTACCTGCGAACTGGCTGGATTTGGATAGAGATAAATGTTTGATACTGACGGATTTAAACCTTTCTTTACCACAAAATCGAGTTCGGCAGTCGACGAATTATTTTGCAAATCCCACACGCGGAAAAATAGGTGATGTTTGCCCTCCTCAAGGTCGCTGAACTGATAGCGCACTTCGCCGCTGCGGTACTCGTCCATGTCGGTGCTGTAGTAGTTGTTGAGTGTGGTCTCCATCTGCGGATCGTTGTCGAGCTTCAGCATTATGTCGTGACCAATGCCGCTGCCAATGGCGTTTATGCCGCTCTCGTCGTGTACAAATGCCACAAATAGCGGCGATTCGTTGGTGGCGTCACCCGAACGAAAATTGGGCGTGTTCAGGTAGATGGTAACCTCAGGACCTTCGTCGTCGGGCGTGGCGTTGGCATCTTCGCCGCCAATGGTGAACGACTCGTAGTAGCCGTTGCCTTCGAAGTTCTGCACGGTGTCGACGGCATAGTAGACGATGCGCCCGCTGCCGTAGTTGTAGCGAATGTCTTTCGGCACAATAAATTCGGTGGTGAAGCGTCCGTCGGTAACTTTCGAACTGCCCACAAACAGCGCATTCGAGCGATCGGTGAAGGTATATTTTTCGCCTGTTGGATTGTCGTTGTTCAGCGTGGTTACTTGCTCCGATTTGTCAAAAACATTGATGGTGGCGTAGCCGTTGAAACTCTCGTCGATGCTGCCACTTTGTTCCTCTTTTTCTAGGTGTGCATAGATGCGCACGCGGCTCAATGCTTTGATGGTGTCGCTCTTTGTACCGCTATTCACCATGGCAATGCTGTCGGTTATCACAGTGTGTGTCGATGGGCAAGCCAATTCCACCGCAGGATCACCAATCAGCACAAAACTCATCTTGTTCGAGTCGCCACTGCGCGCGTTTTTGGCGCATCGCATCACGTCGCCAAAGCAGAATGGTCGGCCGTTTTCGTCGCGCATAAGCATGTAGCGCGCAAATTGCAGATTCAGCAGAAAATTCGGCTCGGCATATACGGTGCGCGTGGTGGTGAACAGCGCAATGGCACCGCCGTGATTGTTGCGCATCATCAGCTCGCCACCGCTTGGGTCGTCGTTGCCATCGAATCGACTGAAGTCGCAAGCGGCTGTAACAAACACGGGCAAACGATCGTTGTACATGTTCACTATGCGGTCGTGCGTAAGCAGTCCTTCGTTGCTCCAAGTGGCGTGACCAGCGTGGCCCATGTAGTTTATCACCAACGAGCCATTTTTTATGTAGTTGTCGAACTGTTCCAACGCCAGTGGATAGCTCTCGCCCGATGCCGACACCTCTTGGTTGTACGAGTCGAGGAAAAGTTTGCGCACTAGCACATCGGGATAGTTGCGCAGCGTCAGGTTCGCTACACTATCGGCACAACGCGTGTGAATGTTGTTGTCGCCATCGTCGGCCACGAATACATGCTGATTTTTCCACGCGCCCACTTCGCGATTTTCGATGTAGCCGATGGTCTTGTCAATCATATCTTGCGCCTCGGTGAGGTTGTGCGCAGGCAAGCGCCCCACGCCAATGTCCATTTTTTCTGATGGAAGGCTTACGCCTTCGTTGTCGTCGAGCAATGCAAAATAGTCGTCGCACACATACGATTCGGTCTCGTGAACCGAATTGTACGCCTGAAAAGTGAGCAGTTTGTCGTAATCCTCTTTCATCACTATTTTGCGATTGTCGTACACGCCGCTGCCCAACAAAAGAAGGTAGCGCGGCATCTCGTCGTCGTTGGCGGCACGGTCGTAGAATAGCTTCATCAGGCGGCGATAGGCGGTTGCGTCTTTCGTGCCCGATGAAAATTCGTTGTAAACTTGCTCTACATCAACCACTTGCACTGCCATTCCTTGCACTTGGCGGTGTGCTTCGGCCAAACGTTCGCCTTCGCTCAAAAACTCTTTCGGCGCCAAAATCACCAAATCCATCTGCGGTAATCCGTGCAGATTCTGGTTTTCTATCGCACCCACAATGGTTGGCTGCAGCAGTGTGGCTTTGGTAGGGTCGAGTGCCACATAGCGGTGATAAGTGGTCATGCTGTCTACAAAAGTAACCTGTCCATTGGCGTAATTTGTCGGCATTTGCACCATGTTTTGTTGGTCGGTGATGTCCCAAACCTGCGTCGAAGCCGATGCGCCACTCACAACGTAGCGTTGCACAATTTCGTAATCGATCGAGTCTATGTTGCTGAAATAGAGCGGGTTAGTGCCGTCAATTTTCAGTTGGCGCTTGATGTTCACTTCGAAATAATCGAGCCACGACATGCCGCTGGCCCCCGAAATATAGTCGAGCGTAACATTGCACGCATTGCCTGCGTCGGGCGTGAACTTGATGGGCGATGTGGTGAAGTCTGTGCGCGCTCTTTCGTAAATCGATGAACCGTCCATCGCTCGCAAAGTCAGAGAACTCACCTGTTTGCCGTTAATGCTTATGTTCATCTTGTCCGATGTGGCAGAATTTGTGGCAGTTCTGATGAAAAAATAGGCATTTTCGGCCACGATGTTTGGCAGCGTTTTCTGGAAAGTGTAGCTTGATTTTGCGCTGTTAAACTCTTCGCCGTACCATTCGCGCCCCGAACTTGCAAGGTTTCGCAGGTCTTCCTCGTGAACAAAATAGTCGGTAAATGTGGTGATATCGCTCGTTGGCGTGGCGGTTAGCGGCTCTTTCATCTCGATGCGGCGACCCGTGCCAGCGTCGGAGGTCACAAAGTAGTAACCGTAGTTCGAATAGGGATTTTGCGTGTGTCTGAAAAATCCCGCTGCCGAGTATTTCCACGCTGTTGGACCTTGTCCGTAGAAAATGATATAGTCGCCACTGCCAAAAATGCCGTCAGCGCCTTTGTGTTCGTAGATGGCAACTTCGGGCAGATCGTCGGTGTAATCTTTCGAAAAATCTTCGTTGAGCATGGCGCCACCATAGCCAAAAATGCGCGCTTTGGTCGGGTCGATGCCCATGTTTTTCAGCTCGTCGTAGGTCAATCGATAAAGTCCGTTTTCTTGAACCGAAATCTTCACAAATCGTCCACTACGCAAGACTGAATTGCTGGCGTAGCGCGCTGCAGCGGAGGCTTCGTTGTTCTTTTGTAGATTTTTTCTGATTGGCTGCTGCACAATGTCGAACGACATCACTTTTTTTATCTCGCCCTCGTCGGTTCTGACGAATGGGAAAATCTGCAGCGCGTACGACTTTTGTTTGCGGCAAGTTAGTGTCAACTGTTCAAAGCTGATTTCCGTAGGAATTGCGCTGATGCTCGCTTGCGCCACGGCTTTCTCGTCGCCCGATAGGGTAGCGTACGCCACATTTTCGATGGTCACTGCACCATCGTTTGGCAGTGCTATTTCCAGCGATGGCAATTGATGGCAGCGCGCATAAACGCCATCTTTCAGCGTCAAAACGGCCATTGCGTCGCTGTCGGTTCTGAAAGTATCCACAGCCAACCACTGCAACTGCACGCTCTGTGCCGACAGACCGACCGTCAGTGCGCAAATCAACGCTATTGTTCCGAAAAATCGCCTCATAATTTGGGGTAAATCGTGCAAAATTACTATTTTTCTGCCAAAAATCGGCTCGTTTTGCCGCTTTTTACAATTAAAACGCACCAATTTTGCATTTATTGCTACTAAACGCTTGCAACTGTCAACATAAATTTCTATCTTTGCAATCTGGTCGCAAGTTCTCGCTTGGCTTTTTTTGAAAATAGAAAAACTAACAACTTGCCGTACAGACCCTCTGTCATGCGTTAAACTTATCAACTCATCAACTTATTAAAAATGGACGACTTCAGCACCATATTATACATTGTCATCGCGGTGATTGCCATTGCCGGCAGTGCCATTAAGACTGCGCTCAAAAATAGGAAAAATGCGCCGCGTCGACCGCAGCCGCAGACTTTTTCTGACGATTTTCCGCATTTCGACGAAGAGCCGCAGCCCGCGCCGCAGTTCGATTTTGAGCCTGTGAGCGAACCGCAACCCATTGTGGTTGAAACGCCACAACCTGCGCCACAACCCGCCAAAGCGGCCGAAGGCGAGCGCACCGTAAAACACCATGTCGCACCAACTACCATCGACGACGATGCGCCCGCTGCGCCGATCATCGATTTTCAGAATATGGACGAGGTGAAACGCGCCATTGTGGCAAACGAAATTTTTACCCGAAAATATTGCTAATCTGAAGTTTTGGAAAGGGCGTAGAATATCGCGCCAAAATGGAATAAAATCAGGGTTTTTAGCGAAAATCCGAAAAATTTAACGCTATTTTTTGGTGCAACCGAAAAAAAGTTGTACCTTTGCAGCGTTGAATGAGGGGTTCCAACAGACCATGTTGGAATTCTTCATTGTTTTACTATAAAAATTTTGAAAAACACAACCTTTTAATTTCAAAAATCGCTATGGCAGTAGTTTACATGACCGAAGAGGGTTACAAAAATTTGTTGGCGCAAATCCAGCACATGGAGCAGGTTGAGCGCCCAATGATTTCGCACCAGATAGCTGAGGCGCGCGACAAAGGCGACCTTTCGGAAAACGCCGAATACGATGCTGCAAAAGAGGCTCAAGGCATGCTTGAAATGAAAATTTCGCAACTCAAAGAGCGCGTGGCAAATGCCCGTGTAATCGACGAGAGCAAGCTGAAAACCGACGCAGTGCAGATAATGAGCCGTGTGCGTGTGCGCAATCTCGGCAACGGACAAGAGATGGAATACACCATCGTGAGCGAAAGTGAAGCCAACTTCCGCGAAGGCAAATTGGCCGTAACCACGCCCATCGCCAAAGGTTTGCTCGACAAAAAAGTGGGCGACATTGCCGAAATTCAAGTGCCCGCTGGACTCCTGAAACTCGAAGTGGTGTCCATTTCGATTTAGTAGCAAGGTGTAAGTCGCAAGTCGCAAGATTTTGTAACAGACTGGAAATCAGAAATTTAGAAAAATAAAAGAGAAATATGACTATCTTTTCTCGCATCATCAAAGGCGAAATTCCTTGCTACAAGGTGGCTGAGGACGAGCGTTATTTCGCTTTTCTCGACATCAATCCGTTGGCCAAGGGACATACGCTGGTTGTTCCAAAAGTTGAGGAGGACTACATCTTCAACCTCGACGACGACACGCTGGCTGGGCTCATGCTTTTCGCCAAACGTGTGGCAAAGGCGCAACGCACTGTGCTGCCGTGCAAGCGTATTGGTGTGGCTGTGCTTGGCATGGAAGTTCCGCACACGCACATTCATTTGGTGCCGCTGCAAAACGAGGGCGATATGAATTTTGCTAACCCCAAACTGCACCTCGAAGGCGACGAAATGGCGCGTATTGCCGCCGAAATTGCCGCAAAATTTGAGTAGCGCGACAATTTTTTTAGAAAATCGCTTGTCGGTTCAATAAAAAAGTGTACTTTTGCACGCTCAAATTTTGCAAGAGCGTGATGGCGGGATAGCTCAGTTGGTTAGAGCGTCGGATTCATAACCCGGAGGTCCCGAGTTCAACTCTCGGTCCCGCTACAAGGCAAATCAAACGAAAGTTTGGTTTGCTTTTTTTTTATGGCGCAGCAATAAAAAGAGCGATGGAAGAAATCTCTCTCATCGCCCTGATAGTCGGAGTTAGGCGACTCGAACGCCCGACCTCTACGTCCCGAACGTAGCGCGCTACCAACTGCGCTAAACTCCGCCTTAACTTTTGTCGGGATGACTGGATTCGAACCAGCGACCTCGCGCCCCCCAGACGCGCGCTCTAACCGGGCTGAGCTACATCCCGCTCTCTTTTCGGGGTGCAAAAGTACTGCTTTTTGTTCGATTGACAAAATTTTTCGCAGAATTTTTTGAAAAATCGGCTAAGCGAACCACTTAAAAGTGACTCTTTCAAATAAATTTCCGCCACAACTCTATCCCACAAATGCGTATACTCGTGAATGGGGTGTTCGGGAGAAATTACCGT
>CAVHRT010000073.1:0-9040 GCA_963638355.1 Flexilinea sp.
CTACCGACAATTCTATCTTACTTTCAAAGACTACGGGATTTGGTACGCGCGCGTACCAAATCTCAATTGGACGCACTATCGCTCGTTGTTGCGTGTACAAAACGAAGACGCAAGAATGTGGTATCTTAATGAAGCTTCAAAAGAAAATTGGTCGACAAGAACACTAGATCGTAACATCAACTCGCAATACTACTTTCGTCTGCTGCAATCGCCAAATAAAAATGCAGTGGTAGCAGAAATGAAAAGCAAAACCGCTCATTGGGACAACGACAAGATGGAATTTCTTAAGAATCCTGTTGTAGCAGAATTCCTAGGATTATCAGCAAACAACGAATTCACCGAAACAAAATTAGAGGCAGCGATAATTGACCATCTTCAAAAATTCATTATGGAGTTGGGCAAAGGATACGCTTTTGTAGCGCGCCAACAACTTATCCGAACAGATCTCAAAGACTACTATATCGACTTGGTGTTCTACAACTATATCTTGAAATGTTTCTTGTTGATAGATCTGAAGACGACAGAAATCACTCATCAGGATATCGGTCAAATGGACATGTACATACGAATGTATGATGAACTAAAATGCACAGAAGGCGACAATCCTACTATTGGATTATTGCTATGCGCAGAAACAAGTAACGACATTGCTCGATACAGTATTTTGCACGACAATAATCAGTTATTCGCCGCCAAATATTTGACCTACTTACCAACGCAAGAAGAGCTAATTGCCGAAATAGAACGCCAAAAAGATTTTTTTGAATTACAAAAAAAGGATACAACAGAAAATCACGAAACTGAAATATAAGATCAAAAAACTCACAAACAATGAAATTACGCCACATCATCGCAGTACTTCCGCTGGCCATCATCGGAATAACCAGCTGCAAAAATAGCAGTACCAGTACAACCACCACATCATCGACCACCACACTCACCAAATTTTATGTGATAAACGACAGCGTGGTCGATGGTCTCGATGAATATGCTTTTACTATCGACAACGATGCCAACACCATCTACAACGAGGATTCGCTGCCCTATCTGTGCCACGTCGACTCGCTCATTCCAACCATCTACGGCAGCACCATCAAAACCATCACCATCAACGACACCATCATCTACACAGGCAACGACACCATCGATTTCAGTCGCCCCGTGACGGTGAAAACGCTCGCCACCGATGGCGAATCGACTCGCACCTACATCGTTACGGTGAACGTACATCAAGTCGATCCCGACGAATACGGCTGGGCAGGTATCAAATCGGAAATTTTCAGCGGGATAACCGCCACAAGCCAAAAAACACTTTGGAACAACAATCAACTACTCCACTTCGTTGCCACCGACAGCGAAACGCTGCTTTTCACCAGCAAAGATGGCATCGATTGGGCACAGCAAACAGTTACAGGACTGCCCACCGCAGCCAATGTTAACGGCATTGTTGCCCTTGGCGATACGCTTTTTGCCGCCATCGATGGCACACTCTACGCTGCCGCCACGCCCACCACTTGGACGGCGCAAGGCACAGCCACAGGCATCACGCAGTTGGTTTTTGCCATGAACGACCAACTTTTTGCCCTTGGCGAAGCCGATGGAGCACGCTGCATGTTTGTGCGCGACACCGCATGGACCAACCTCGGCACACTGCCAGAGCAATTTCCAGTGAGCGATTTTGCAGTCTGTGTCGATGCCGAACCGAGCGGAAAAATGCGTGCCTACCTGATTGGCGGCAAAGCCAGCGACGGCACGCCACTTGGCACCGTTTGGAGTAGCAACAATGGCGCCTATTGGGCAAATCTGGCCGCCAGCAAACAGTGGTTCACGCCGCGTTATGGCGCAGCTGTGGTGCAATATGCCGATGGTCTAATGCTTTTTGGCGGAGCCGATGCGAATGGCGAATGCACCGGCCGTCAGCTCTTTTCGGTAGACTACGGACTCACTTGGGCCACACCCGACGACAAAGCACTGCTGCCAGATCTCTGGGTTTCGCGCCACAACTTGAATGTAGTAAAAGATGACGAAAATCGCCTCTACATCGTGGGCGGAACAGCTGGCACAACCACCCTGAGCGATGTCTGGAGCGGACAAAAAAACAGCGAAATACCAGGATTTTCAAAATAAAAATTTAGGCAAAAACAATCTATGTTCTTTGCTCTATTTCTATCATCAATGATCTAAAGATCTCATGCTCACAGCCACCATCGATTTGCCCGCTTCGAAAAGCATCAGCCACAGAGCGTTGATTATCAATGCTTTATGCAAAGATGGTGGAACAATCGAGAATCTATCGGACTGCGATGATACGGTTGTGCTCGAGCGTGCGCTACAATGCAAAAGCGGCACCATCGATGTAGGAGCGAGCGGCACGGCACTGCGTTTTCTCACCGCCTATTTAGCGACGAAAAATGGCTCATTCACGCTCACTGGCTCGCCACGACTACTGCAGCGTCCCATCGCAGCACTAGTCGATGCGCTGCGAACGCTCGGTGCCGATATCCAATATCTTGAAAATGATGGTTTTGCGCCACTCGCAATCAATGGCAAAAAATTGCACGGTGGTGAACTCACGCCCCACTTTGAGCAAAGTAGCCAGTTTTTTTCAGCATTAATGCTGATTGCACCCTATCTCGACACTGCACTCACGCTCCACTTTGCAGAAACGCCCCACTCATTTCCATACATCGAAATGACTGCCGCCATGATGCGCCAAGCGGGAGCAAAAATCACTGTCGACAGCAATAAAATCAGCATCGAAAATACGCCGTATTGCCACACCAACTGGACGATTGAGCACGATTGGTCGGCCGCCTCGTATTGGTACGAACTGCTAGCCATTGCGCAGCGGGGACGGCTTTTGTTGCACCATCTGCAGCCTAGCAACTTGCAAGGCGATGCGCACATTGCCACGCTTTTTCAGAATTTTGGAATCGAGACAAATTTCACCGCTGATGGTGCGGAAATTTTCTACAAAGACAAAACTGCACCTACCACGCTACGACACAATTTTGGTAATATGCCCGACATGGTTCCAACCATGGCAGTGGCGTGTTGCGCGCGTGGTGTAACATTCCACTTTACTGGCATAGAAAATCTGCGTTTGAAAGAGAGCGACCGCATCGGCGCACTCTCGGCAGAACTGAAGAAATGCGGGTTTGTGCTGACTCAGCCCACAAGCGACAGCCTTGCGTGGGACGGCACACGCTGCCAAGCCGAGCCTGCGCCCACCATCTGCACCTACAACGACCACCGCATAGCCATGGCATTCGCGCCATTAGCCACCAAAATGCCGCTCCACATCGACCACCCCGAAGTAGTCAGCAAATCCTACCCAAACTTTTTCGAGCAAATGAGAAGATTTCTAATTCCTCACTCCTAGTTCCTCACTACCTTCACTTTCACCACAAAATCCTCGAAATCGAGGTCGGTAGCATCGGTAAGGGAATCGACTAGGGTAAGGCTGGTAGCAAGCACCTGCGAGGCGATGTAGTCGTGATAGTCGGTTACAGCCTTGGCAATCTCCGCACGATTTTCAATCTGAACAGCAATCTTGTCGGTTATCTCGTAGCCGTTCGATTTGCGCAGATTTTGAATGCGGTTCACCAACTCGCGCGCAACGCCTTCGTTCAGCAGCGCATCGGTCATCTCTATGTCGAGCGCCACGGTGAGTGCACCTTCGTTGGCCACGAGCCAGCCCGGCATATCTTCGGTGGCAATTTCGACATCGGCAAGTTCCAAAACAACCTCGCCACTGGGCAATGGCAGCGTGAGTTGATCATCGCTCTCGAGCGCAGCAATCTGATCCTGCGGTAGCGTGGCAATGGCGGCGGCAATCTCTTTCATCTGTTTGCCATAGCGTTTGCCAAGGGTTTTGAAGTTGGCTTTGGCGCGCTTCACCAGACGAATTTCCGATTCGTCAGACAAAACAACCTGCAACTCCTTCACATTCACCTCGGTCTTCACAAGATCGGCCACATAGAGCAACTCCTCTTTGGCAGTGGCGTCTGGCACAGGCACGACAGCTTTTTGCAGCGGCTGACGCACTTTTTTGTTGGCTTTTTTGCGCAGCGCAAGAATCATCGATGTGGTCTGTTGCGCCAACTGCATGCAACCTTCGAGACGTTTGTCTTCGCGCGAATTATCGACCTCGGGGAACGATGCCAGATGCACGCTGTCGGCTCCCGTAAGGTCGCGATAGAGACGATCGGCATAGAACGGAGCGATTGGCGCCATCAGTCGGCTCACGGTAGTGAGGCATTCGTAGAGCGTTTGGTAGGCCGCCAACTTATCAGCATCCATAGTGCCACCCCAGAAGCGTTTACGGTTGAGGCGCACATACCAGTTCGACAGATTTTCTTGAACAAAATCGCTGATGGCACGACCAGCGCGCGTCGGTTCGTAGCTTTCGTAGTGCGCGGTAACCTCGCTCACCAGCGTATTGAGCAGCGACAAAATCCAGCGGTCAATCTCGGGACGCTCGGCTAGCGGAACCATTTTTTCGCTACCCGTAAAGCCATCGACATTGGCATAAAGCGCAAAGAACGAGTAAGTGTTGTAGAGCGTGCCAAAGAATTTGCGGCGCACCTCTTCCACACCTTCGTTGTCGAATTTCAGATTGTCCCACGGCGACGAATTGGTCATCATGTACCAGCGCACAGGGTCGGAACCATATTTTTCGATGGTCGAGAACGGATCGACGGCGTTGCCAAGACGTTTCGACATTTTGTTGCCATTTTTGTCGAGCACCAAGCCGTTCGACACCACATTTTTGAACGCCACCGAGTGGAAAACCATTGTGGCGATAGCATGCAGCGTGAAGAACCAGCCGCGCGTTTGGTCCACACCTTCGGAAATGAAGTCGGCGGGGAACATAGACCCCTCCATTTTTATATTTTCCGAAAAATCCGTTCCCTCCTTAAAGCCCCCTTGGGGGTTGGGGGTCTGTTCAAACGGAAAATGAATTTGTGCGTAAGGCATGGAACCGCTATCGAACCAAACATCAATCAAATCGGGCTCGCGGTGCATAGGCTTGCCCGATGGCGAAACCAGAACCACGCCATCGATGTACGGACGGTGCAGATCGATATTTTTCGGATCGTAATTCTCTTTCGAATAGTCGCCCACGCGGAAATTTGGCCACAGATTTTTGTCCATCACGCCAGCCGCCACAGACTTTTCGATTTCTGCGAATAGCTCTTCGATAGAGCCAATGCATATCTCTTCGCGGCCATCGTCGGTGCGCCAAATAGGCAGCGGTGTGCCCCAATAGCGCGAGCGCGACAGGTTCCAATCGTTCAGATTTTCGAGCCACTTGCCAAAACGCCCCGAACCAGTCGATTCGGGTTTCCAATTGATGGTTTTGTTCAGCGCAATCATCTCGTCCTTCACCACGGTGGTCTTGATGAACCAACTATCAAGCGGATAGTAAATCACAGGTTTATCGGTGCGCCAACAGTGCGGATAGCTGTGCGTATGTTTTTCGATGCGGAACACAAGGCCTTGGCGTTTCAGCATCATGCAGATGGCAATATCGAGCGTCTCATCCTTGTCGGTGAGGTTCGGATCGTAGGCATTTTTCACAAAACGCCCTGCAAACTCGTTGTAGAGTTCGGTGTTGATGTGCGTGCGCACAAATTCAGGATCGAGATCGTCAACCACAAAGAATTTGCCCGTCATGTCGACCATCGGACGGATTTCGCCATTTTTGGTGACGAAAGTCATGCCCGGAACGCCCGCTTTTTTCGCCACAAAAGCATCGTCGGCACCGAAAGTTGGTGCAATATGCACAATGCCCGTGCCTTCGTCGGTGGTTACATAATCGCCCGCTATCACGCGGAATGCGCCCTCGCCGGGATTTGCCCACGGAATCAGTTGCTCATATTCCGTTCCTACAAGTTCCGAACCTTTGCCGCGCCACAGTGGTTCAGGTTGTTCGCCCAACTCTTTGGCATACGACGCCAAACACGAAGCCGCCAAAATGTAGGTCGCCGCCTGTTTCGAATATGAATTTTCGCCACGCACCGCCACATAGTCAATGTTCGGTCCAACGCACAATGCCGTGTTCGATGGCAAAGTCCAAGGCGTGGTAGTCCAAGCAATGAAGTAGGCATCGCTGCCCCAGCGGTCGCCTTTGATGTGGAATTGCGCGGTGCAGGTGGTATCTTTCACATCGCGGTAGCAACCAGGCTGATTCAGCTCGTGACTCGAAAGTCCCGTGCCAGCAGCTGGCGAATAGGGCTGAATGGTGTAACCTTTGTAGAGCAAACCCTTGTTGTAGAGTTGCTTGAGCAGCCACCACAGCGTTTCCATATATTTATTGTCGTAGGTAATATACGGATTTTCAAGGTCGACCCAATAGCCCATCTTTTTTGTCAGCGCAGTCCACTCTTTGGTGTATTTCATCACCTCGCGACGGCAAGCAGCATTGTATTCGTCAACGCTGATTTTTTTGCCGATATCCTCTTTGGTGATGCCGAGCATCTTCTCCACGCCAAGTTCTACGGGCAGACCGTGCGTATCCCAACCCGCTTTGCGACGCACCTGATAACCGCGCATGGTTTTGTAGCGGCAAAAAGTATCTTTTATGGTGCGCGCCATCACATGATGAATGCCTGGCATGCCGTTGGCCGAAGGTGGTCCTTCGTAGAAAATGAAGGTTGGGCAGCCCTCGCGCTCGTCGATGCTACGGTGGAAAAGACCCTGCTGTTCCCACTCTTCTAGCACCTGATGGTTTATTTCCGATAGGTCGAAATGGTCGTACTCGTTGAATTTTTTCATGATTGCTCGTGTTGTTACAAAACATTGCATATTAACTTGCAAAGATAGTGTTTTTTGGCGAGAGTAGCAAAAGACCCCCTCAATCACCCAAGGGGGAAGATTTTGTGACGCGTTAAAATAGTTGATTAGGGGCGAATGATGATTCGCCCGAAATACAAACATTTCCGCGCCTTTATTTTTGTGTTAAAATTTTTGGTAAGCTAAAAATTAGTTTGTAACTTTGCCGCATTAATATTTAATTTTCAAAGCCTATGAAGAAGAGATTACTTCTGATTGCCGCTGCACTTGCGGCTGCGTTTGGGGCAAATGGCGCAACAGAAAACGATTACATTCGCGATGATTCTGGAGTAATTGAGCAAGACGTATGCCTGCCAATCGATGGCTCTATTAGCGTTTCGTTCAATTCTATTCCCAATCTAGAGTATTTCCGCTGGATTCCGCTTGGCGATTTAGCCTTTGCCGAAGGTTCGTCGGCAAACGATACATCGGTAACCTTTGTGTCGAACGGATACGGTAAAGGAGCAATTCGTCTGCAGTACCGCAATGGTGGCTGCACCTCGGCATCGATGGTCGATGTTTACAAAAGTTTTACGCTACCCGACACTTTTGGCATTGCAGGTCCAACTTGCATTGCAACGGGCGATGTGGTAGTCTATTCTGTCGATCCAATTCTTACGGTAAATCTTAACCAAAACATTGGCGTCGATAATTACTATTGGGACATAAAAGAAAACAAACCATCGTTTGTCGACACCATTTATTATACCGCAGGCGATGGCAGTTCGGTTACTTTCAAAGTGGGAACGCTCACAGGCAACGATGTGTTATCGGTTGTGCTTGGTAAATGTAATAAAAACGATTCCAGCAAACGCATTTCGTTGTCGCTAGGCAAATTGGCTCCAAAGCCAATTGTTCCTTTCGACACTTGTGTGGCGTATGGAATAACTCCATTCACTCTATCAGTACAAAATGCTGTTGAAGGCGTAACTTACACATGGACTGCACCATCGAATTATGCGCTTTCATCTACTACGGGAACTAGCGTGGTCGTTACGCCCGATGCAGGTTCGTCTGCCGAGATAAAAGTAACCGCCGCATATACCGATGAACCAGCTTGCAGCGAAAGTGCATCAACCATTGTCATCAATAGAAAATGGGGAACTACAACTTCCATTTCGGGCAACGCACAGTGCGCCGAAGTCGCTGCAAATCAGTATTACACCTTTAAACTTGAAGGACAGATTCCAACAAACACGAGCATTCGTTGGGCTTTACCACAAGGTTGGGCGCTGAAAGAAAACACTTCGGATGCTGGACAAACCATTGAAGCACGCCCATTCGGGAATGCTGCGCTGACGGGTGTTGTAAAAGCATGGTCGCTAGCTTGTGTCTCTGAAGGAGAGACGGTTGACACAATAGAGTACACGGTAAATGTAAAACCCGCAGCAATTAGCGAAATTCATGGCGATGAATGTCTGAGAATTGGACAAACATACAAGTTCTGGATTGACACGGCAGGTGTACGACCTGCAGCACATAGCTATGTATGGACTGCACCAGGTTGCAATCTCACTGCATACACAGGCGACACTGCTTATGTTACACCGACATCGGCAACTACCTATGTGCGTGTTACGCCACAAGGCTACGATTGCAATGCTAACTATGTACAGCGCGATCTTTCGTTCTTGCCAACAGCTCCTGATTCAATCGTTTTGGCAAATGATGCCTGCATAGCCACTAATATGCCTGATACGGTAACATTATCTCTCTCTGGAACTGTCTCGAATCAAACTTACGATTGGATTTTGCCAACAGATTGGAATCTAATTTCCGCAAATTCTTCCAAAACACAAATTTCTGTACGCACTAATGGTGTGGCAGGCGCGCATACTGTTTCTGCTTTTGCAATAGGAGAAGAACTATGTGGTAATTCAGATACAATTAGTGCCATTATCGACATTCCAAGTTATTCTATTTCAATTGGTTACTCCAATATGTTTAACATGACTGTATATGGCATAAACAATTCAACTGGGAAAACTGCTTCTACAATTAAGTGGGCATTTCTAGAAAACGATGAGGTAGTATCTAATGCCTTGAATGCCACATCTGGTAACATGGTTTATTTGATTGGAGATTATGCGGCATTAGGTGACATCCAAAATAGTTCAGTTTATACAATAATAGCAATAGTTACTTTTTCCGATGGCTGTACTACAAGGATAACATATGGAGCAGAAACTGACTACTATAGCAT
>CAVHRT010000074.1:0-8673 GCA_963638355.1 Flexilinea sp.
AAATAGAGGTAATGTGGATTTGCAAAACGAAACATCAATAAAATTTCAGATTCCAAATTTCAAATTCCAGATTTCAAATTTCAAATTATGGCAATCGTTTCAAAACGGTATGGCGTAGCACAATTTCCATCACAAAAAGCACGAATGCTGCGAGCAAAAACGGCAAAAATTCCTCACTCTTTTTGCTATATTCGTTCACACGCAATTTTGTCTTCTCCATCTGATCGATTTCTTCGTAGATGGCGCGCAGTTTATTGTTGTCGGTAGCGCGAAAATAGGCACCGCCAGTCATGTCAGCAATGCTGCGCAACATCGGTTCATCGATATCTACAGGAATGTTCTGATAGCGCACGCCGTAAGGAGTTTGGAACGGATAAGGCGCTTCGCCGCGCGTTCCCACGCCGATGGTATAGACGCGAATGCCAAAGGCCTGCGCCATTTCGGCAGCGGTCTGCGGTGCCACATCGCCAGCATTGTTCGAACCGTCGGTCAGCAAAATCACCACTTTCGATTTCGCCTCGCTATCTTTTATGCGGCTCACGGCGTTGGCCAAACCAAGACCGATAGCCGTGCCATCTTCAATCAAACCATATTCCACGCCATTGAAAAGATTGACCACTGCGGCATGATCGCTCGTGAGCGGACATTGCGTGAAACTTTCGCCAGCAAAAACCACCAAACCGATATTGTCGTTCGGCCGACCCGAGATGAACTCGGTTGCCACTTTCTTGGCGGCTTCGAGTCGATTTGGTTTAAGATCCTCGGCCAGCATTGTGCCCGAAACATCGAGCGTTACCATTATGTCGATACCCTCGGTGGTCGATGTCTGATACTGATTGCTGCGTTGCGGGCGCGCGATGGCCAAAATGAGCAACGTCACAACCGAACAGCGCAGCGCAAACATCAGATGAAAAAGGTAGTGCCTATGGCTGCGCGGCATGTTGTGAAACGGCTCGGTGGTAGATATTTGCAGACTTGCGTTCGAATGAAACATCCGAAAGACATACCACAAAATCATTGGCACAAGCACCAACAACAGCCACAGATATTCTGGATTTTTGAAACTCATTTTTCGTCAGAATTTACCTTTTCAGCAGTCGTATCAGGCTGATTTTCAGCAATAACCAATTTCGTATCGTTCACAAACTGATAGGCTTGCGACAGCGAACGCTCATCTTCGTTCACAATGGGCTTATATTTGGCAAATTTCACCAGATCGGCCAGTGCGAAAATAGCCTTCAGCACCGCTAGCGTCTCTTTGTCTTTCTTGAATTCGGGCTGAAGCTCGTTCAAGATCTCAGTCGAGGTGCTTTCAACCGCCTCAACACCATAGCGCCGCACAATGTAGTCGCGCAACACATCGGTCAACTGCGTGTGGAACTCCTTGCTGCGCCCTTGCTGCCAGATTTTTTCGTCTTTGATTTGATCCAAACGCTCCAGCGCAATCACATCGGCTGGACGCAAATCTTGTGGCTCGGCAGGCGCCTCGTCACCAGCGGTTTTTCTATGCTTCTGCCAATAACGATAGGCGAAAAATGCGACCACCGCCACGGCAATCACCGCCAAAACTATGAGCGTAATGCGCCAAAACAGCGGCCAATCGAACGGCGGATCATAAATCGGTTTTATGTCGACAATGGCGTGCTGCGCAGTATCAACTGGGACGCTCAAAACTTTCAGCGCCATGGCATCGCTGCGAAGAGTGTCGTCGCCATAAACGAACGGCAGCCCATCGATGTAGAACAGTGCCGAATCGAACGCTGTAAGCAGATAGCGTTGGCGCACAATCAGGCTGTTGTCGGCTTGTACCTGCGTGTCGAGCGGCAGACGTTCGACCACCTCCAAACCCGAAACCACGGTATCTTCAATCAGCGGAAAATTGACCACCGCATCGGCAGGTTGTGCCACTTCGAGCGTCATCTGCGTCTGCTCGCCCACCAAAAGAATGAGCGAATCCATGGAGGCCGACACCGACACACCTTGCGCCATAGCAAACGACGCATTCAGCAGCAAAAAAATGGCTATTTTGAACCTATTTTTCATTTTCCACGCTGTTTGAAAAGTCCAATCAACGCCTTCACATAGTCGTCGCTGCTCACATCTATCACGCAGGCATCGACGCCCGCTTTCATCTGCAAACGTTGCAGACTGAGGCGTTTTTCGTCCCAAAGATTTTTGTAGAGCATGCGCCAACGACGGTCACACGTGTCAATCCACATGCGCTCGCCCGTTTCGGCATCTTTCACCTTTATCCAGCCCACATCGGGCAGTTCCATCTCGCGACGATCGTAGAGCCGCAGCACTATCAAATCGTGTTTGCTCGCAGCAATGGAGAGTTCGTCGTCGAACGGTTTGGTGTCAAGCAAGTCGGAAATGAGAAACGCGGTGCAGCGTTTTTTTATCACATTGGTGAAATGACGCAACGCGAAAGCCACATCGGTCTGTGTGCTTTCTGGCTTAAAATCGAGCAGTTCGCGAATGATGTAAAGCACATGCTTGCGCCCTTTTTGCGGTGGAATGAACTTCTCTATCTTGTCAGAAAAGAAGATGACGCCGACTTTATCGTTGTTTTGCATGGCCGAGAACGCCAATGTTGCTGCGATCTCGGTCATCACATCGCGTTTGAAGCATTCGTTCGAGCCAAAATCGAGGCTGGCCGACACATCGACCAACAGCATCACAGTAAGTTCGCGCTCCTCCTCGAAAACCTTCACATACGGGCGTTGCAAGCGCGCTGTAACATTCCAATCGATGTTGCGCACATCGTCGCCATATTGATACTCGCGAACCTCCGAAAAAGTCATGCCACGCCCCTTGAAAGCCGAGTGGTATTCGCCCGCAAAAATGTTGCGCGACAAACCACGCGTCTTTATCTCGATGCGTCTAACTTTTTTTATCAATTCGCTGGTTTCCATGCAATTACAGTTTAAAAGTTTCAAGTTTCAGGTTAAAAGTTCGACCTCAACTTTACAAACTTTTTACTCGTTTACGGCACTTCAACGGCATTCAAAATTTCATTGATAATCTCTTCCGATGTCAGATTGTTGGCTTCGGCCTCGTAGCTCAAGCCAATGCGGTGACGCAGCACATCGTATGCCACGGCGCGCACATCTTCTGGAATGACATAGCCACGACGTTTGATGAAGGCGTAAGCCCTTGCCGCCAGCGCCAGACTGATGCTCGCACGCGGTGATGCGCCAAACGAAATCATGCCTTTCAGATTTCCCAAGCCATATTCATCGGGAAAACGCGTAGCAAAGACAAGATCGACGATGTAACGCTCAATTTTCTCGTCCATGTAGACCTCGCGCACCACCTTGCGTGCCTCGATAATGTCCTCGACTTTCAAAATCGGTTTGCTGATGACTTTCGCCTCGCCGACATTCTGACGGAGAATGAGTTTTTCCTCCTCTTTCTGCGGATAATTCACCACCACTTTCAGCATGAAACGGTCCACCTGCGCCTCGGGCAGCGGATAAGTTCCCTCCTGCTCAATTGGGTTCTGCGTGGCCATCACAAGGAATGGTTGCGGCAGCGCAAAAGTCTCGTCGCCAATTGTAACTTGGCGCTCCTGCATGGCCTCGAGCAATGCGCTTTGCACCTTGGCTGGCGCACGGTTTATCTCATCAGCAAGCACAAAATTGGCGAAAATTGGACCCTTTTTCACCGAAAATTCATCTTTTTTCTGACTGTAGATCAGCGTGCCAATGACATCGGCTGGCAAAAGGTCGGGAGTGAACTGAATGCGGCTGAAATCAGCATCGATAAGTTGTGCTAATGTTTTGATAGCCAATGTTTTAGCCAATCCAGGAACGCCTTCGAGCAAAATGTGCCCATCTGACAAAAGTCCAATGAGCAGCGACTCGATAAGGTGTTTCTGACCAACGATGGTCTGGTTCATGCCCATCATCAGCGCATCTACAAAAGCGCTTTTGCGCTCGATGCGCTCGTTCAGTTCCCTGATATCAACAATTTGATCCATAGGATTATGCAATTTTTTTTGTTTACAAAAATTCTTCTTACAAAAATAACGAAAAAGCGTCTACTTTAGTACACGACAACCGATTAAAAAGTATCAAAATAAATGCCAAACAGCCATTTTTCTAACAAAATCGACTATTTGGCACTATTTTTCTGTCATTTTTGCAGATATTGGTCAGCCAACTGCTGCGCGAATGCCACAGCGTCGGGGTTCGAAGCATCTACTAGCCGCTCGTCCATTTTTGGCAGACGCAGTTTTGTGCCTACTTCCACATCGTTGGGGTTGGTCAGCACATCGCGATTGGCCTCGTAGATGTAGACCCAAAAGTCCTTGTGACCATAGTTCTGCTCGGCAATTATGGCCAAATGCACACCCTTTTTAATGGTGGCGCTGCCGATAAATTCATCGTAGGTGCGCGGTTGAGCGAAGATATTTTCCTCTTCGGCAGGCTCTTCCGCTACAACTTCAGGTTCTTCGGCAGGCTCTTGTTCGTCGCTTCCAAACCAATCGTTCCAAGTGTCGCTGCACCAAGTGCTGACTGTTTGCCAGCGGGCTTCGGTCCAAGTGCGGATTACATCGCCGCAAAAATACCATGCCGCCACGCCGCCACAAAGCAGCAGTACGACTATCAAAATCCAAATCCATGCGTGCGAGCGGCGTTTAGGCTGCTCAATTTGATCTTTTTCCATGTTGTTATCTTTCACTTTTGTGAGAATATTAATGTTATCTTTGGTCGTGGGCAATGGCTGCGGTGCAATGGGCGCAGGCGCAGGTTCGGGTTCGGGAGTCGGCTCTGGTTCGGGCGCGGGTTCTGGTTCCGAAGGCGCAGTTTCTCCCTCATTCTCAGCCGGTTGCGGCTCTGGTTCAGGTTCAGCGGGCTTCTCGTCAGCGCCATTTATATCGGCAAGAAGAGCATTTATTTCGGCAGCCTGCTCCGAGAGTTTTTGCAGAGGCTCATTTTTCTCCTCGTCATCGTCAATCACCACCGAATTGACCGAATTTTTGAGCGCAGCATCAGGCACAAAAGCCAATTTGTAGTGCCCAACAATCTCAATCTGATTGCCCGTGCGCACATCAACGCTCTTGCGCGGCTCCACCCACTGCAAACGAAAAACGCCGATGCCGCCAAGCCGCACCTCGTGATCAGCCAGCAAACGCTCGGTGAAACTCTCTTCCAATGCCGCCACAAAACGCGCAGCATCGGCTTTGCTCGCAAATTCGGCACGATCGGCCAAGCGGCTGATCAATTCCGACTGATTTATCTTGAGATTTGCCATAGAAATCAACCTTTAAGTTTGTCTTTGAAACTGCCCGACACGCGGAATGCGGGAACTCTTTTGGCTGGCACAGCAACGCGCTGTTTGGTGGCTGGATTGACGGTTTCGCGCGCCGTACGTTCGCGCGTTTCGATGACACCAACGCCCAAGAACGACACCTGATTGCCCTCGCCAAGCAACGCATCAACCTCGTCGGCAAAGGCTTTCAAACGCTGCGAAGCCTCTTTCTGCGACAGTTCGAGACGTCGCGCCACATCGGCCAACAATTCTTTTTCTTTTGCCATAATTTCGCAATTTCAAAATTTGTGCAAGTTACAATTTTTTCGGGAGATGACAAAATCACTCCGCCACATGACCAAAAAGGTCGAATGTATCGGCCGAATCGACTTTGATTTGATAGAAATTGCCGATTTTCACTTGCGGATTTTCATCGACCGAAATCAGCACTTCGCCATCGACTTCTGGCGAATCGAACTCGGTGCGACCAACAAAATACTCACCTTCGCGCCTATCGACAATGGTTTTGAGCGTGCGCCCAACTTTTTGCGCATTCGTCGCGGCAGCAATCTCCTCCTGAATCGACATGATTTCGTCGACGCGACGCTGTTTTTCTTCGAAAGGGATATCGTCTTTGTAATGCAGATTGGCATAAGTTCCCTCCTCATCGGAATAGGCAAACGCGCCAAGCCGCTCAAAACGAATATCGCGCACAAACTGCGCTAGTTCCGCCACATCGTCGAGCGTCTCGCCAGGGTGACCGAGCAACAACGTGGTGCGCAGGTGAATGCCAGGCACTTCGTCGCGGAAACGTTGCATCAAATCATAAGTTTCGCTTTTGCTGATGTGGCGCCGCATCAGCGTGAGCATGTTGTCGGAAATGTGCTGCAGCGCGATGTCGAGATATTTGCAAACATTGTCGCGTTCGCGCATCACACGCAGCAAATCGAACGGAAATTGCGCGGGATAGGCGTAGTGCAGCCGCAGCCACTCCACGCCCTTGATGTCGCTCAAACGCTCGATGAGTTCGGGCAGTTTCAGCGATTTGTAGAGGTCGGCGCCATAGTACGAAAGGTCTTGCGCAATTATCTGAAACTCCTTCACGCCGCGCCCAACAAGCCAGCGCACTTCGCTTTCAATCTCGTCCATTGGGCGACTTTGGTATCGCCCCGTGATGAGCGGAATGGCGCAATAGGAACAGAATCGGTTGCAGCCTTCGGCAATCTTCACATAGGCATAATGCTTGGGCGTGGTCTGCATGCGCTCGAGGCTGAAATCGGGCTGAAATTGTTTGCCAAGATCGGCAAGAAGTTCGTTAAAATTGAATTTTCCGTAGAATTTATCGACTTCGGGAATCTCTATCTGCAAATCTTTCAGATAGCGTTCCGAGAGGCAGCCCATCACAAAAAGTTGCTTCAGTTTGCCCTGCTGTTTGCGCTGAGCAAACCGCAGAATCATGTTGATGCTCTCCTCTTTGGCATCGCCAATGAAGCCGCAAGTGTTTATCACCACCACATCGCCATCGGGATTGGGCGCATCGTGGCGCACGCGGTAGCCAGCGGCTTGCATCTGCCGCATCAAATGCTCCGAATCGACTAGATTTTTGGAGCAACCAAGCGTTATAAAATCGATTATTTGGCTCATTTTATCCCAACAACGAATCGACGAATTCCTCTTTGTTGAACACTTGCAGATGTTCCATGCCTTCGCCAAGACCGATATATTTCACAGGAATTTTGAATTGATCGGAAATGCCGATTACCACGCCACCTTTGGCTGTGCCGTCGAGTTTGGTCACGGCCAGCGCAGTAACTTTGGTGGCTTTGGTAAACTGTTTTGCCTGCTCAAAGGCATTTTGTCCTGTGGAACCATCGAGAACGAGCAGCACCTCTTGTGGCGCATCGGGTACCACTTTTGCCATCACATTGCGTATTTTGGTGAGTTCGTTCATCAGATTTATCTTGTTGTGCAGACGCCCCGCAGTGTCAATCAGCACCACATCGGCATCGTTTGCCTTGGCCGAGGTGAGCGTGTCGAACGCCACCGATGCGGGATCGGCTCCCATGGCTTGTTTCACCACAGGCACGCCCACGCGTTCGCCCCAAATGCAGAGTTGCTCCACAGCGGCTGCGCGAAAAGTATCGGCTGCACCAAGGTAGACTTTTTTGCCCGCTTTTTTGAATTGATATGCCAACTTACCGATGGTCGTGGTTTTACCAACGCCATTCACGCCAACCACCATCACCACATAGGGTTTGCAAGGCAGCGGCGCGTCGAAATCGAGCGTTGCCGAGGTCTCATTTTCGGCCAAAAGTGACACCACCTCCTCTTTCAGAATGCGATTGAGTTCGTCGGCGCCCACATATTTGTCGCGAGCCACGCGCGCCTCGATGCGTTCGATGATGCGAAGCGTCGTTTCAACGCCAACATCGGAGGTTACAAGCGCCTCTTCGAGGTTGTCGAGCACTTCGTCGTCCACTTTCGATTTGCCAGCCACGGCGTGAGCGATTTTCTGAAAAACGCCCGTCTTCGACTTCTGCAAACCAGCGTCGAGCACCTCTTTTTTCTCTTTTCCAAATAGTCCTAAAAAGCCCATGAAGATTTCAAATTTCAAATTTCACTTGATTTTTGCTCCGCTCGGCATAGCAAACAAGTTGACTCTGCTCTCGCTTACCGCAAAAATTCAAATTTCAGATTGTCGGTTTCAACAACTTTCTGCGATAAATTCAAACAAAGAAATCCTCATATCGACAAACGACACGAGGATCTCTAAGTTATGATAAAAAGATGAACAAAAATCTTATTTTGCGAAATAATCTTTCACTTTTTCATTCAAGACCATCTCCTCTTGGAACACGTATGCTCCTGTCTTAGGCGATTTAACCATTTTGATGACCTTGGAATAACCACGGCCTTCGCCTTTCTGTAACGTTGCGACTGCTTTCTTTGCCATAGTAGTGCCTTAATTATTTGATTTCTCTGTGAATGGTAACCCTTTTCAAGATTGGGTTATACTTTTTCAACTCAAGACGCTCGGGGGTATTTTTGCGGTTTTTCGTCGTGATGTAACGCGAAGTACCTGGCATACCACTGTCTTTGTGTTCGGTGCACTCCAAAATGACTTGCACACGCGCTTCTTTAGATTTCTTAGCCACTGTTGTATCCTCCTAAAATTAAGCGATTATACGAATATCACTCCAATCGCAATATCCTTTGGCAATGGCCTCTTTCAGAGCGGCGTCCAAACCTTTCTTATTGATAGTGCGAAGTCCTGCAGCCGACAAGCGCAGGCTGATCCAGCATTGATTTTCTACATAGTAGAATTTTTTTCTGAACAAGTTCACATCGAACGAGCGTTTTGTGCGGCGCTTCGAGTGCGAAACATTGTTTCCAATCATTGCTTTTTTACCGGTAATC
>CAVHRT010000075.1:0-8455 GCA_963638355.1 Flexilinea sp.
CTCACAAACTCCGACTAACACGTTCAACTCGTCAACTTATCAACTCATCAACTTTTCAACCCAAGATTGGCACATTTTTTGCAGTAAAGTAGCCGTCGTTTGAGTATCTGAAAATTTGGCATATTTTTCACTAAAATTCTAATAATCAAACATTTACACATCGATAAGAAAATTATTAATTCATAAAATTTCAAATAAAATGAAAAAATTATTTTTTACTTTGGCTTTTGCTGCAATGGCAGTAGTAGCCGTCAACGCGCAACCACGCGCAATTGGTGGTAACGTCGGTTATGGTGTTGATCTGTCGTATCAACACAATTTGGGTGCAGCCAACATGATTGACTTATCGGTTAATGTTCCAGCATTCGCTGGAGTTGGTGCCACATGTACCTACGACTGGATCAACCCATTCAACACGCAAATTCCTTGGAGCAACAAAGGCTCGTGGAATTGGGCACTTGGCGTTGGTGCTGGTGCAGGTTACTATTGGGGCGCAAGTCAAGGTTATGCTGGCGTTGTTGGGCACTGCGGTGTAGCTTACGATTTTTGGTTCCCGCTTGAACTTTCGGTCGATTGGCGTCCAAACTTTGGTGCATGGTTCGATGGCTCTGACGCAGGATACTACCTCTCAGGTCTTTACACTGGCGTAACAATTGGCGTTCGCTACTTGTTCAATCAGAACTAAACTAACGAGTAAAATAAAAAGCGCAGATCTTCAGATGAAGGTCTGCGTTTTTTTGTGCGGCATATAGGACTCGAACCTACACGACTTGCGTCACCAGATCCTAAGTCTGGCGCGGCTACCAATTACGCCAATGCCGCAAATGCGCTGCAAAGATAGCATTTTTTTTGCAAACAAAAAAATTGCAAGTTGAAAAGTGAAAGTTTGAAAGTTAAAAGTAACACCACCTCCCAACAAATCTCAACCAACTGCAGTTGGCTTCGTTTACCGCCCCTCTAACCTCTCAACTATAACCTCTCTCCCCCTCACTGAGGGGGCTAGGGGGAGTAAAAAAAAACGAGCCGCACTTCACAGCGTGGCCCGTCCTCATTATGAAGAAAAAACTTATTCTTCTGTTTTGTCAGATTCTTCCTTTGCGCGTTGGTAATCGTCCATAGAGCCAACCACGAGTTTGTCGTATTCGCGCAAGCCCGTACCAGCAGGTATACGCAAGCCAACAATCACGTTCTCTTTCATGCCTTCGAGGTTGTCCACTTTGGCATTGATGGCGGCTTCGTTCAGCACCTTGGTGGTCTCTTGGAACGATGCAGCCGACATAAAGCTCTTGGTTCCCAAGGCAGCGCGCGTGATACCTTGCAGTATCTGGCACGATGTGGCAGGCATGGCGTCGCGCACCTCTACTAGGCGCAAGTCGCGGCGTTTCAAAGCACTGTTCTCGTCGCGCAGTTTGCGTGCGGTAACAATCTGACCCGCTTGCAGCGTCTCGCTGTCGCCAGCATCGACAACCACCTTCTTGCCCCAGATGCGATCGTTCTCCTCGTTGAAGTCGATTTTGTCGACAATCTGATCTTCGAGGAATCGCGTGTCGCCAGCTTCAGCAATCTGCACTTTGCGCATCATCTGACGAACAATCACTTCGAAGTGTTTGTCGTTGATCTTCACACCTTGCAGACGGTAAACATCTTGCACCTCGTTGACGATGTATTCTTGAACGGCCGTAGGACCTTTCACCGCCAAAATGTCGGCTGGAGCGATGGCACCATCGGACAGCGGCGTGCCAGCACGAACATAGTCGTTCTCCTGAACCAGAATCTGTTTCGACAGCGGTACAAGGTATTTTTTCTCCTCGCCCGATTTCGAAACGACGCTGATTTCGCGGTTACCACGTTTGATTTTGCCAAAGATGACTTCGCCGTCGATTTCGGAAACAATAGCGGGGTTCGATGGGTTGCGCGCCTCGAACAGCTCGGTAACGCGCGGCAGACCACCCGTGATATCGCCCGCACCACCGATGGCACGCGGAATTTTCACAAGCAAATCGCCAGCCTTTATCTGCTGATTATTGTCCACAACCATGTGAGCGCCCACAGGCAAGTTGTATGTTTTGATGGTCTCGCCAGCCTCATTTTTAACGAGTGCGGCAGGCACTTTGGTCTTCTCTTTCGATTCGATGATGATACGATCGCGCATGCCAGTGGCCTCGTCGGCTTCCTCTTTGTAGGTAACATTCTCGATCATATTTTCGAATTCCAAGCGACCTTCGACCTCCGAAATGATGACTGCGTTGAATGGGTCCCATTCGCAGATTTTGTCGCCTTTCTTCACCGTAGCGCCATTTTCGAAATAGAGTTTCGAACCATACGAGATTGGCTGCATGGTGAGTTGCGAATGCGTGTTGGCATCGACAATGCGCGCCTCGGCCTGACGGCTTACAACCACATCGTATTCGTTGCCCGATGCGTCTTTGGCGCGAACGGTACGCAGTTCGTCAATCTCCAAGATACCATCGTAGTGCGAAACCATGCTCGATTCGGCAGCGATGTTCGAAGCCACACCACCGACGTGGAACGTACGCAGAGTCAGCTGAGTACCAGGTTCACCGATTGATTGTGCGGCAATAACGCCCACAGCCTCGCCTTTGTTAACCAAGCGACCCGTAGCCAGGTTACGTCCGTAGCACTTAGCGCAAACGCCGTGACGCGATTCGCAGGTAAGAACCGAACGAATTTCGACACGCTCGATTGGCGATTCTTCGATGATTTTAGCCTCTTTCTCGGTGATTTCGTCGCCCGAAGCCACAATCAACTCGCCCGTTTGTGGGTGATAGATATCGTGAACCGAAACACGACCAAGAATTCTTTCGTACAGCGACGAAACGACTTGTTCCTTGTTTCTCAACTCGGTTGCAACCAAGCCACGCAGTGTGCCGCAGTCTTCTTCGTTGATGATGACATCGTGCGAAACATCGACCAGACGACGGGTCAGATAACCTGCGTCGGCAGTCTTCAATGCGGTATCGGCCAGACCTTTACGAGCACCGTGAGTAGAGATGAAGTATTCTTGCACCGACAAGCCCTCTTTGAAGTTTGCCAAAATTGGGTTCTCGATGATTTGACCGCCCTCGGCACCTGCTTTTTGCGGTTTTGCCATCAGACCACGCATACCCGAAAGCTGACGAATCTGCTCTTTCGAACCACGTGCACCAGAATCCAACATCATGTAAACTGAGTTGAATCCGTCTTGGTCGGCAGCCAAACGATCGATCACAACCTTAGCCAGTTTGCTGTTGACCTCGGTCCAAGTATCGATAATCTTGTTGTAACGCTCGTTGTTGGTGATGAAGCCCATGTTGTAGTCGTTCATAATGCTCTCGACATCGTCGTAGCCTTTTTGAACCAACTCGGCTTTTTCATCAGGAATGATAACGTCCGACAAGTTGAACGACAAACCACCAACGAACGCCATCTTGTAACCAAGATTTTTGATGTCGTCCAAGAACTGAGCGGCACGAGCCACGCCAGCCTTTTCGATGACAAACGAGATGATGTCGCGCAACGATTTTTTCGAAATCAGTTGGTTGATGTAACCGCACTCTTTCGGAACGAATTTGTTCACAATGACGCGACCAACAGTGGTCTCGTCGATGAGGCGTTCAACCAAGTTGCCGTTTTCGTCCAAATCCTGCACACGCACCGAAATGATGGCGTGAACATCGACTTGTTGTTCGTTGTATGCTATCTCAACCTCTTCGGGCGAATAGAATTTCATGCCTTCACCTTTCACGCCTTTGCGCGGTTTGGTGATGTAGTAAAGTCCCAGCACCATATCCTGCGAAGGTACTGTGATTGGTGCGCCGTTGGCAGGATTCAGAATGTTGTGCGACTGCAGCATGAGCAGTTGAGCCTCCAAAATGGCTTCGTTGCTCAATGGAAGGTGCACGGCCATCTGGTCACCGTCGAAGTCGGCATTGAACGCCGTACAAGCCAGCGGGTGCAATTGAATGGCTTTGCCCTCGATCATCTTCGGCTGGAAGGCCTGAATACCCAAGCGGTGCAGCGTTGGAGCACGGTTGAGCAGCACTGGGTGACCTTTCATCACATATTCCAAGATATCCCAAACCACAGGATCTTTGCGGTCGATAATTCTCTTGGCCGATTTCACAGTCTTAACAATGCCGCGTTCAATCAGTTTGCGAATGATGAACGGTTTGTAGAGTTCGGCAGCCATATCTTTTGGCAGACCGCACTCGCCCATTTTCAGTTCTGGGCCAACAACAATTACCGAACGAGCCGAATAGTCGACACGTTTACCGAGCAAGTTCTGACGGAAACGACCCTGTTTACCTTTCAGACTGTCCGACAGCGATTTCAGTGGGCGATTGGCCTCGCTCTTCATGGCTGTGGTCTTGCGCGAGTTATCGATCAGGCTATCAACGGCCTCCTGCAACATGCGTTTTTCGTTACGCAAAATCACTTCAGGCGCTTTAATTTCGATAAGGCGTTTCAAGCGGTTGTTGCGAATGATTACGCGACGATAGAGGTCGTTCAGGTCAGATGTTGCGAAACGACCGCCATCCAACGGAATCAGTGGGCGCAACTCTGGCGGAATTACAGGGATCACCTTCAGAATCATCCATTCTGGACGATTTTTCGGGCGAGCGGCGCGGAACGATTCTACCACTTGCAGACGTTTCAGAGCCTCGGCTTTGCGCTGTTGCGACGAGTCGGTGTTGGCTCTGTTGCGCAGTTCGTACGACAGTTTGTCCAGATCCAAGCGGCACAACAGGTCGTAGATGGCCTCTGCGCCCATCTTGGCGATGAACTTGTTAGGATCGGTATCTTCGAGTTGCGCATTGTTTGCTGGCAATTTGTCGAGCAAACTCAGGTAGCGCTCCTCGTCGAGCAGGTCGCCATCTTTCACTGGCTGTTCGTCCTCGGCTGTAATTTCGGCCAAGGCACCTGCTTGAATCACCACATATTTTTCGTAGTAGATTACTGCGTCAAGATTTTTGGTTGGCATGCCCAGCAAGTAGCCAATTTTGTTTGGCAACGAGCGGAAATACCAGATGTGAGCCACAGGCACAACCAACTGAATGTGGCCAGAGCGTTCGCGGCGCACTTTCTTTTCGGTAACCTCTACACCGCAGCGGTCGCACACAATGCCTTTGTAACGAATGCGTTTGTATTTGCCGCAGTTGCACTCGTAGTCCTTGGTAGGACCAAAAATGCGCTCGCAAAACAGACCATCGCGTTCGGGCTTATAGGTGCGGTAGTTGATGGTTTCGGGTTTCAGCACTTCGCCATACGACGATGCCAGAATCTCCTCAGGCGAGGCGAGACCGATCGAAATTTTGGTGAAGTTCGTTTTTGTTTTATTTTCTCTTTTAAATGCCATAGTCTTTTTTTGAAATTTATAGTGTAAATTTCGTTCGACGATACCTTTCGAATTACTCGAGGGTAACGCTCAAACCCAAACCTCTCAATTCGTGTAGCAACACGTTCAACGATTCTGGAATGCCAGCCGTTGGCATCGGTTCGCCTTTCACAATGGCTTCGTATGCGCGAGCACGACCGTTTACATCGTCCGACTTCACAGTCAAAATCTCTTGCAGAATGTACGATGCGCCGAATGCCTCGAGTGCCCAAACCTCCATCTCACCGAAACGCTGACCGCCGAATTGTGCTTTACCGCCAAGAGGTTGTTGCGTGATGAGCGAGTATGGACCGATAGAACGAGCGTGCATCTTATCCTCAACCATGTGACCCAGTTTCAAGAAGTAGGTTACACCTACCGTAGCAGGTTGGTCGAAGCGCTCGCCAGTGCCACCATCGTAAAGATAGGTTTTGCCGTAGCGAGGAACGCCCGCTTTGTCGCACCAAGTGTTCAGGTCGTCGAGCGTGGCACCGTCGAAAATTGGCGTTGCAAATTTCACACCGAGTTCCTTACCAGCCCAGCCAAGCACAGCCTCGAAAATCTGACCGAGGTTCATACGCGAAGGTACGCCCAGCGGGTTCAGAACAATGTCGACTGGTGTGCCATCGGCAAGGAATGGCATATCTTCGTCGCTCACAATCTTCGACACAATACCCTTGTTACCATGGCGACCTGCCATTTTATCACCCACGCGGATTTTGCGTTTCTTAGCGATGTAAACTTTGGCAAGTTGAACAATTCCCGATGGCAGATCGTCGCCTATCGTGATGTTGAATTTCTCGCGTTTCAAGCGGGCATCAGCCTCTTTGTATTTGCGCAAGTAGTTCATCACGATGTCGCGAATCAAACTATTTTTGTGTTCGTCGGTTGTCCATTTTTGCAGTTGAACGGTGTTGTAATCAACGCTATTCAGCCACTTTTGAGTGAATTTCTGTCCTTTTGGAATGACGTCGCCACCACAGAAGTCTTTCACACCTTGCGATGTTTTGCCGCTGACAATGGTAATCAGTTTCTCGACGAGTTTTTCTTTCAGTTCAGTCGTCTCTTTCTCGAAATCGGCATCGAGTTTTGCCAGAATCTCTTTGTCGCTGTTGCGCGTTTTACGCGAACTTTGTGCTTTGGCATAGAGTTCACGACCAATCACTACGCCACGCAGCGACGGCGAAGCCTTCAACGAAGCGTCTTTCACATCGCCAGCCTTATCGCCAAAGATGGCACGCAACAGTTTCTCTTCTGGTGTCGGATCGGTTTCGCCTTTCGGGGTGATTTTGCCTATCAAAATGTCGCCCGGAATGACATGCGCGCCGATGCGAATGATTCCGTTTTCGTCAAGATTCTTTGTAGCATCTTCGCTCACATTCGGAATATCCGAGGTGAGTTCCTCCATACCGCGTTTGGTATCGCGTACTTCGAGGCTATATTCGCTCACGTGAACCGATGTGTAAATGTCTTCACGAACCACACGTTCACTAATCACAATAGCATCTTCGTAGTTGTAACCTTTCCACGGCATGTAAGCCACTTTCAAGTTGCGACCCAAGGCCAATTCGCCATTTTGGCTCGAATAACCTTCGGTCAAAATTTGATCGCGCGTTACGCGGTCGCCCTTGTGAACAATCGGGCGCAAGTCGATGGTCGTATCTTGGTTGGTACGCACAAATTTTGGCAATTTGTACTCCTTCACAGGCGATTCGAAACTTGCAAACTCTTGTTCTTCGGTGCGGTCGTAACGAATGCGAATAACGCTTGCATCGACAAATTCTACCACGCCATCGCCTTCGGCCATAATCTGCGTACGCGAGTCGCGCACCAGTTGGCGTTCGATACCTGTTCCGACGATTGGTGCTTCAGGACGCAACAACGGCACAGCCTGGCGCATCATGTTCGAACCCATCAACGCACGGTTAGCGTCGTCGTGTTCGAGGAACGGAATCAATGCAGCGGCGATAGAGGCAATCTGTTGCGGAGCCACATCCATCAGGTTGATGCGCTCTGGTTCAACCAACGGGAAATCGGCCTCTTGACGCGATTTAATTTTCTTACGAACGAAACGACCTTCATCGTCGAGCAAGGCGTTACCTTGTGCAATAATCTGATTCTCTTCGTCTTCGGCAGTCAGGTAAACAATGCCTTCGTCCGACATATCGACTTGACCATCTTTCACCTTGCGATAAGGCGTTTCGATGAATCCAAGGTCGTTGATCTTAGCATAAACGCAGAGCGACGAAATCAGACCGATGTTTGGTCCCTCAGGAGTCTCGATTGGGCAAAGACGACCGTAGTGCGTGTAGTGTACGTCGCGCACCTCGAAACCAGCGCGGTCGCGGCTCAAACCACCAGGACCAAGGGCCGACAGACGGCGCTTGTGGGTGATTTCGGCCAGCGGGTTGGTCTGGTCCATAAACTGCGACAAGGCGTTGGTGCCAAAGTACGAGTTGATGACCGATGCAATCGTCTTAGCATTTATCAGGTCGATTGGCGTGAACACCTCGTTGTCGCGCACGTTCATGCGCTCGCGAATGGTGCGGTTCATGCGAGCCAAGCCAATATTGAACTGCTGATAGAGTTGCTCGCCTACCGTGCGCACACGGCGGTTGCTCAAGTGGTCGATGTCGTCCACCTCCACTTTCGAGTTGATGAGCTGAATCAGGTATTTGATGATGGCGATAATGTCCTCCTGCTCCAACACATGCACATCGATGTTGTCCGTCTTGCCGTTGAAAAGTTTGCGGTTGATGCGGAAACGACCAACTTCGCCAAGGTCGTAACGTTTCTCCGAGAAGAAAAGTCCGTTGACCAGTTCGCGAGCCGAAGCGTCGTCGGCAGGCTCAGCGTTGCGCAGTTGACGATAGATGTGCTGCACAGCTTCCAACTCGTTGTTGGTTGGGTCTTTTTGCAGCGTGTTGTAGATAATCGCAAAATCGTCGATGCCCGGCTCCTCTTTGTGAAGCAGCACTGTGGCATTACCCGAATCGATAATATCTTCGATGTTGCTGGCGTCGATGGCCACCTCGCGGTCGACCAACACTTTCGAACGCGAAACGCTCGAAACCTCGCCAG
>CAVHRT010000076.1:0-8277 GCA_963638355.1 Flexilinea sp.
TCCGAATCATTTTCGGCTTCTGCAGCGGGTGCATCTTGAATTTCGTCAGATGTTTCTACTTGATTTTCAGCAGTTTCCGCATCTTCTTCCTGTTCCGATGTAACTTTGCAAACCGAAGCGATTTCGTCGTTGCGTTTTTCAAGGTTGATGAGGCGCACGCCTTGTGTGGCGCGTCCCATTATGCGCAAGTCGGCAACTTTCAGGCGAATGATGATGCCCGATTTGTTGATTATCATCAGATCGTTGTCGTCCGAGACGCTGAGGATGGCAACCAATTTGCCCGTTTTTTCGGTGATGTTCATGGTGCGGACGCCTTTGCCACCGCGGTTTGTGATGCGGTAGATGTCGTTCGGCTGACCATTTTCATCGAGCACAATGTTGCCCTCTTCGTCTTTTTCAACAATGTTTGTACGCTTGCCGTAGCCCTTTTCCGAAATCACCATAATGGTTTCGCTCGAGTCTTTGTTGCCGCAAACCATGCCGATGATTTCGTCGTCCGGACCATCGAGCGTCATGCCACGAACGCCCGTTGCGGTGCGTCCCATTTCGCGTACAGTCGATTCGTTGAAACGAATAGCGCGACCATTCTTGTTGGCCAACAGAATTTCGCTATTGCCATCGGTCAAGCACACTTGTATCACTTGGTCGTCTTCGCGAATGGTGATGGCATTCACGCCGTTGGTGCGCGGACGCGAGTAGGCTTCGAGACAAGTCTTCTTAACAACGCCCTGTTTTGTGCAGAACATTAAATAGTGTGTGCGGCAGAACTCTTCGTCACCAAGGTTGGCAATGTTGATGAACGCGTTCACTTTGTCGTCGGCATCGAGACTGAGCAGATTTTGAATGGCGCGACCTTTGCTCGTCTTGTTTCCTTCGGGAATGTCGTACACCTTCAGCCAGTAGCAGCGACCTTTCTGCGTGAAGAACAACATGTGGTTGTGCATCGTGGCATTGTAGAGGTATTCGATGAAATCTTCATCGCGCGAAGACCCTCCTTTTGAACCTACGCCGCCCCTATTCTGCGTGCGGAATTCGCTCAATGGAGTGCGTTTAATGTAGCCAAGGTGCGAAATGGTAATCACCATCTCATCGTTGGCGTAGAAGTCCTCTGGATTGAAGTCGGCATCCGATGTCGGGTCGATTTCGGTGCGGCGTTCGTCGCCATATTTCTCCTTAATCTCAGCCAATTCGTCTTTGATAATCTGATAGCGACGCTCCTCTTTGGCAAGAATGTCTTTCAAATCTTCCATGCGAGCCAACAATTCGTCGTATTCGGCCTTCAACTCATCGATGCGCAGTCCAGTGAGTTGCGACAGACGCATATCGACAATGGCTTTCGATTGTAGTTCATCGAGTCCGAAACGCTCTTCCAAATGGCGTTGTGCGTCCGATGGTGTGCGGCTCTCTCTGATGATGTGAACCACTTCGTCGATGTTATCAACGCCGATTATCAAGCCCTCCAAAATGTGGGCGCGTTCTTGTGCTTTGCGCAGTTCGTATTGGGTGCGGCGGGTAACCACTTCCAAACGGAATTCCACGAAGTTTTTGATCAAATCTCTCAGATTCAGCAGGCATGGGCGACCTTTCACCAAAGCGATGTTGTTGACGCTGAACGACGACTGCAGCGCGGTCATCTTCATCAACTGATTCAGCACCACATTGGCGTTGGCATCGCGTTTTACATCAACCACAATGCGCATACCTTTGCGGTCGGTTTCGTCGTTCACATTGGCAATACCAGCCACTTTTCCCTCTTTCACCAAATCGGCGATGGAGGTAACCAACTCTTTTTTGTTTACGCCGTAAGGAATTTCGGTAACCACAATGCGATCGTGTCCGTTGCCTCCGTTGGCCGTTTCGATGTTAGTTTTCGAACGAATGATGATGCGTCCGCGACCTGTTTCGAAGGCCTCACGAATGCCCGACAGTCCGCAGATGATGCCGCCCGTTGGGAAATCAGGACCTTTGATGTAGTGCATCAATTCTGGCACTGTTATCTCGTTGTTGTCGATATAAGCGCAAATGGCGTCAACGCACTCTCCGAGGTTGTGCGTAGCCATGTTGGTGGCCATGCCCACGGCAATGCCGTTAGAACCATTAATAAGCAGTTGTGGAACGCGCGTAGGCAACACACGAGGTTCTTTCAGGCGTTCATCGAAGTTCGGGTCGAAATCAACCGTATCTTTATCGATATCGTCGAGCATCTCCTCGGCTATTTTGGTCATGCGCGCCTCGGTGTAACGCGGAGCAGCAGGACCAAGTCCATCGACCGAGCCGAAGTTACCTTGGCCGTCGACCAATTTGTAGCGCAATGCCCACCATTGAGCCATGCGCACCAGCGTCATGTAGATTGATGAGTCGCCATGCGGGTGATATTTACCCATCACCTCGCCCACGATACGAGCCGATTTGTAGTAGGGTTTGTCGGAGTTGGCTCCGAGTTCGTTCATTCCGAAGATAACACGACGATGCACAGGTTTCAGACCATCGCGTACATCAGGCAACGCACGCGAAACGATCACCGACATCGAATAATCGATGTAGGCTTGCTTCATTTCGTCGTTAATGTCGATCTGTATAACTCTCTCTTGATCAGTCATTTAGGTAAAAATTTAGTTAATCGTTTTAAGCGTATAAAATTACAATTTTTACCCGACATGCCCAAATGTTTAGGGCGAAAAGTTATCAACAAGAAGAGTAAGGAATAAAGACAAAAGAATAAGGACAAGGCCCCTCTACTAACTACTAACTTCTAACTCCTAACTCCTCATTCCTAATTCCTAATTACTTCTTCAAATGTTCCGTCGTCGTAGAAAAGAATGACACGCGAAATGCAGCGCTGTTTTATTGTAGCAGGTGCTGGAGCGGGAGCAGAAATTACATTTTGGGCAGTTGGCGCACTGTTTTGTGTAGATTGCGCAGCTGCAGTTACGGTTTTTTGCTCCGATTTTTGCTCGTTTTGCGCTGTAGATGAGGCGATTAACTCAAAATCATCGAACAAATTGGGCTCGCGAGAGTTCGTTTTTTGGCGATAAATCGGTCCCTTGCCCAGAATAAGCCAGTCAGAGTTCACTTCGGGGTAGCGTTCCAGAATTTTTTGCGCCACATCGAGCGACGGTTTGCTGCGCTCTGCCTTGATGTGCGACATAGTTGAGCGTTCCACACCAATCTCGTCGGCAAACGCTCCGAGCGTCAGATTTTTGTCCTCTACAAGTTGTAAAATGCGGTCTTTCATAATGTAAATTTTGAGGTTACAAAGTTAATGCAAATTTTTCAATTCAACAAAATACATTTGTAAATTTATTACAACTACCTGAAATTTACATTTTTAATCGGCAAAATGAACCAAAATAACTAACATCCACAACATCAGATAGATAAGCCCCAAAGCCATAATTAAAGCAATTTTGCAACTTTATCGCATAACTATCTGGCAATTAGTCTGTAACGATTTATAATTTACAGAAAAACGGCAAAAACAGTACAAAAGTCCACTTTCTTGAAAAATTGGATAAATAAAAACTTTAATTATTCGTGATAATTGATTGGGTTTTAATTAGTTAGCGTTCTAAAATCTTGACTGTTAACGGAAAGTCGTGCAAACTTACGATTTGGTATTTGCAACGCAAAATTGTAAATTACACAACTATTTAATTTTGTAATCTTATTGATTTTCTGCTGCGCTACTACCCTACTTACAAATGTAAATTGTCAAATAATTTACTTTTGTAATCTAGAAAATGCAATTTACAATGCTCCACTCTATCATTTTCTGAAATCGTAAAATCGTAGCGTTATTTTGTGCAGCGTGCAGAATTTTGTCAAATTAGAAAATTGCATCGCCATTCACCCAGAAATGGAAACTTCAAAATCCTTGCGATATTTGCGCGCGCTTCTCCACTCGTTCACAAATACGCAAAAAAAAAGAGACTTGTCTCACGACAAATCTCTTCCGTACAGTACTATGAATGAATTATTCTTCTTTCTTCTCTTTGTCCTGTTCCAGAACTGCCATCTCGTGGTCGACCAAAATGCGACCGCAGTACTCGCAAACGATGATTTTTTTGCGTTGACGAATGTCGAGTTGGCGTTGTGGTGGAATTTTGTTGAAGCAACCACCGCAGGCATCGCGCTCTACGCTAACCACAGCCAGACCGTTGTGAGCGTTTTTGCGAATGCGTTTGAAGGCGGTGAGCAGGCGCGTATCGATTTTCTCTTCGAGTGATTGTGCTTTGGCGCGCAGACGCTCCTCTTCCTGCTTTGTTTCGGCAATAATCTCGTCCAGTTCGCTCTTTTTCAGTCCCAAATCTTCGGTGCGCTCCACACGACGCGTTTTGGCCTCTTCCAAATCAACCGATTTGGTCTCGACCTCGGCGGTGCTTTCGCGAATGTGCTTTTCGGCCAGTTCTATCTCAAGGTTCTGAAATTCAATCTCTTTCGACAGCGCATCGTACTCGCGATTGTTGCGCACATTGTTCTGCTGTTCGCTGTTTTTCGCAATTTTGGTGCGAGCCTCTTCAATCTTGATTTTCTCGGCTTCGATGCGTTTTTTCTGCTCATCGATGTCGGCATTCAGTTTTTCGATGCGGGTTTGCAGACCAGCGATTTCGTCTTCGAGGTCTTGCACTTCGAGCGGAAGTTCGCCACGCAGCGTCTTGATTTTGTCGATTTCGGACACGACACACTGCAAATCGTAGAGCGATTTCAAGCGATCTTCTACCGAAATTTCTTTCACTTCAGTTGTTTTTTGTGATGCCATAACTATTTGGTATTCAATGATTTATACTTAATTCTGTCCAAAAATCAGAAGGCAAAAATGCGTTTCGGTTCTGTTTTCGACATTTGGACTGCAAAGTTAGCAAAATTTTTCGAGATTAGTTCAAAAAATATCTCTTTTGTAAATTGTTCCGATTCAAAATGCCCAATATCGGCTATCAGCAGTGTGCCATCGGCCTCGAAAAAGCGGTGATAACTGACATCGGCGGTTACGAAAACGTTGGCTCCAGCGGCTTTGGCATTGACGATAAATTCTGCTCCACTGCCACCGCACAGCGCCACACGACTGATTTTTTTGCCGAGAAAAGCCGAGCGTTTGATGCAATCGACATGGAAAACATTTTTCAGCAGCGAAAGAAAATCTTTCTCGTCCATTGGTTTGGGCAAATTTCCAACTGCACCCAGTCCCACCGACGGCCAAGCATTTGCCAGCGGAATGAGGTCGAACGCAGGCTCCTCGTACGGATGCGCCTGCAGCAGCGCGCGTACCACCGCCGATTGACGGAATGTCGGAAGAATCACCTCGAGGCGCACTTCTGGTTCAGTATGTAGCTCGCCAATTTCGCCACAAAAGGGGTGGCAGCCTTCGCTAGCGCGAAATGTGCCGTGACCTTCGCTGGTGTAACTGCAAGCATCGTAGTTTCCAATATGTCCTGCACCGGCGGCAAAAAGCGCTGTGCGAACCGTTTCGAGCTGCGCTTGTGGCACGAAAGTTACGAGTTTCAGCAATTTTTCGCGCTGCGGAACAAGCACTTGCACATTGGTGAGACCGATTTTCTGTGCCATGCGAAAGTTGACGCCGCCCGTTGCGCTATCCATGCAGGTGTGCGAGGCGTAGAGCGCCACATCGTTTTTGATGGCAAGCGCCACACAACGCTCCACTTCGTTGCTTTCGGTGAGCGATTTCAGTCCGTGAAAAATTATTGGGTGGTGCGAAATCACAAGGTTGTAGCCCAGCGCAATGGCTTCGCGAATGACCGCTTCCGACACATCGAGGCAAACGAGCACGCCTGTGATTTCGGCATCGCGCCGCCCAACGAGCAGTCCACAGTTGTCGAAACTCTCTTGCAGCGGCAGCGGCGCTAGTTCCTCAATTTTGTCGATGATGGTTTGTAATTTCATACCAAATTATTTTGCTGGAATGGCAAAAACGCTGGCATCGATGGTGCCGTTCAGTTTGTAATCGGTCATGGTGTAGAGCGTGCTGTTGCCCGTGAATTCGTCCATTTGCATGCTGTGCAGGCGACCATCGACCTTGTTGTAGCGAAGCACAATTTTTTTGTAGCCGCGCGCCACTTTCTTTTTGGCGGTGAGCGTTACGATGTTGTGTTTTGCGTCGCTCGAAACGCTTATTTCGGCGTTATTTTCGGCAGAAAGCGTGCGAATTTTGCCCTGAATGCAGTAAAGTAGCGTGTTGCTCAGCGCGCGCATTGGTGCATTTTTGCTAGTGTCGAAGTGCATTTTTTTGCCGCCGCGCGCCATATAGATTTTGTTGGCATTTATCACAAAACATTCACCGCTGGGCTGCGTGTAGTGCTGCGCCATGCAGTTGTTGGCGCGGTAATAGAGCGTACCAGCCGAGTTCTTTTTGGCGCCTGTGGCTGCCACCGTTTTCACTTGCGTGAAAGGCGTTACAAGCGTCTTTACGCTGGCATTAGCTTTCTCAATTTGATCGAGAACTGCCTGATTATCAGCCAAAACGAACGCTGGAACGCACAAAAGTGTTGCTATGCAAAGTTTCTTCAGAAAATTCATAATGCTTACGAGTAAAGTCCGCCGTTAATCGAGATGCATTCGCCAGTGATGTAACTTGCCTCGGGCGAAGCCAAAAATCCAACGAGATTAGCAATTTCTTCGGGTTCGCCAAAGCGGTTCATCGGGATCTGTTTTTTCAGTTCTGCCTCATCAAGTCCATCGACCATATCAGTCTTTACGAAACCAGGCGCAACGGCATTTACGGTAACATTTTTGCGACCGATTTCTTGCGCCAAAGCCTTTGTTGAGGCGATGAGTCCGCCTTTGGCTGCGGAATAGTTGCACTGTCCGGGCAGACCTTTCAAGCCAGAAAGCGACGCCATGTTCACGATGCGACCATATTTGTGGCGCAGCATGGGTGTGAGCAGCGGACGCGTAACATTGTAGAACGACACAAGGTTGGTATTCAGCACTTTAATGAAATCTTCTGGCTCCATAAACACCATCAGATTGTCGCGACGAATGCCGGCATTGTTCACCAAAACCTCGATGTAGGCATCGGCATGAGCGGCTTGCCAGCCTTCGAGCGCAGCCACGCTAGCGGCATTGTCGCTGACATCGAATTTGAGCAGTTCTCCATCGCTGCCAGCCTCGCGCACAAGTTCGAGCGTTTTTTGCGCTTCGGCATCATTGCTCATGTAGTTGATAACCACTGTGTAGCCCATTTTGGCCAATTTAACACTGACAGCGCGTCCAATACCGCGGCTGCCTCCTGTAACTAAAGCGTATTTCATATCAATTAGCTAAATATTTAATTTCTAACTATTTATTTGAAAATTTGAAGATTTGAAAATTACTCACTGTCCATCACTAGTGCGTTAAACTTTTCAACTCGTCAACTTTTCCATTCATCAACTTAGAATTTCTGCATATCGCAAAGGCGTTTGTAATAGCCGTTGAGTTTCAGCAGATCGTCGTGTTTGCCGCGCTCAACGATGCGTCCTTCGTGCATTACACAGATTTCGTCGGCTTGACGAATGGTCGACAGGCGGTGCGCAATGACAATGGTTGTGCGGTTTTTCATGAGCGATTCCAGCGCATTTTGAACAAGTCGTTCGCTCTCGGTATCGAGTGCCGATGTGGCTTCGTCGAGAATGAGAATTGGCGGATTGCGCAATATGGCGCGTGCGATGCTTATTCGCTGGCGCTGACCGCCCGAAAGACGGCAGCCGCGATCGCCCACATTGGTGTCGTAACCGTGTTCGGTAGCCATGATGAACTCGTGCGCATTGGCAATTTTTGCCGCGGCAACCACTTCTTCCATTGTGGCCGATTCAACGCCAAAAGCGATGTTGTTGAAGAACGAATCGTTGAACAAAATGGCCTCTTGGTTCACATTGCCCATGAGGCTGCGCAGCGATTTCAGGTCGAGATCGCGCACATCGTGTCCATCGATGCTGATGCTGCCTTGGTTCACATCGTAAAAGCGCGGAATGAGGTCGACAGTGGTCGATTTTCCCGAGCCAGACTGCCCTACCAGCGCCACCGTTTTGCCTTTGGGGCAAACGATGTCGATATCCTTCAAAATCCAATCTTCGCGATATTTGAACCAAACATGATCGAAACGAATTTCGTTGTTAAACTCGCTGATTTTCAGCGCATTTTCATTTACTTTCAGCGGATTTTTGGCATTCAGAATTTCATCGACGCGCTGCAGCGATGCCATGCCTTTTTGCACGCTGTACATAGCTTTCGACAAATCTTTGCATGGTGCGATGATGCTGTAGAAAATGACGAGATAATAGA
>CAVHRT010000077.1:0-8199 GCA_963638355.1 Flexilinea sp.
CGATTCTGTCCCCCTGCTTGGAGCAACGCGGAAAGATAGGGGGACGAGCGCAGCGGGTGGGGGTTGAAATCAATTAAGAATTGTGAATTTAGAGTTAAGAAATGGTAATTGCTGCCCACTGCAAACCTTAAAACGATAGTAGGGACGCGGCGCGCCATGTTCCTACAGGTTTTGGTTATTTGTAGTTGTAGTTTTTTTGTGTAATAGTCTAATAATCAGTAGGTTATTAATTGCGAAAATTTTTGTTGCGAAAAAGTTCGCAATGGCTTTACGGATTGCTAATTTTGTGTGATGAGATGACTGAAATTTGCCAAAAAAAAGATGGCAACACTCACGTGCTACCATCTACCATAAAAACGCTTAAAATGCTCTTAGCCTTTCACAGGAATGGCCTCGAGTGTGGCGGCAATCAAGCGCCAGAAACGTTCGATGCTGCCAATGTGTACTTTTTCGTTCGATGTGTGCGGGTGACGGATGGTCGGACCAAACGATACCATGTCCAGTCTTGGCTCGGTGGCGCCAATGATGCCGCACTCCAAACCTGCGTGAACCACGCGCACCACGGCTGGTTTGCCAAATTCTTTTTGATAGACATCGGCCATGGTTTTCAGAATTGGCGATTTCATGTCGGGTGCCCAACCTGAGTAGCTGCCCGAGAATTCCACTTTGGCACCAGCAAGGGCAAACACGCTCTCCATCATCGAGGCGAGTTCTTCTTTGCGGCTGTCGACCGAACTGCGCAGTAGGCATTTCACAGCAATGTCGGTGCTGTTGGCGGTTACAATCGATAGGTTGGTCGATGTCTCAACCGTGTCGGCAACATCAGGAACCATGCGGAAAACTCCGTCGGGGCAAGCGGTGATGGCATTCACAAAATCGTCTTGAATCTCTTCAGGAATCAATGCTTCTGGTACTGGCACCTCGTTCACATCAATCAAGATGGCATCTTCGGTGGCTTTGTATTCGTCGTTGAAGGTGGCGGCCCACTCTTCGCACAGTTTTTCGATGTCGTCGCGACCCTCGGCAGGAATGGTGACGATGGCGTGTGCTTCGCGCGGAATGGCATTGCGCATGTTGCCGCCCTCGACCGATGCCAAGCGTGCTTCGTATTGCATTATGGCCTCTTTCAGCACACGGAAGAGCAGTTTGTTTGCGTTGGCGCGTCCGCAGTTTATCTCTAAACCAGAGTGACCGCCTTTTAGGCCTTTCACCACAATTTCGAGTGCGATGTCGTCTTCGGGAACGGGTGCGGCATTGAATTTCCAAGTCATGTCGGCATCGAGTCCTCCAGCGCAACCAACATAGAGTTCGCCTTCGTCTTCCGAGTCGAGATTCAGCAGAATATCGCCTTTCAGCAGACCTTGTTCCATGCCGAATGCGCCCGTCATGCCAGTTTCCTCATCGATAGTGAAGAATGCCTCGATTGGACCATGTTTCAACTCTTTGCTTTCGAGCACTGCCATGGCTGCAGCCACGCCAATGCCGTCGTCGGCGCCAAGGGTCGTTCCGTCGGCCGTAACCCAGTCACCATCGATATAGGCGCTGATGGGATCGGTTACGAAATCGTGCTTTTTGTTGGTCTCTTTTTGCGGCACCATGTCGAGGTGTGCTTGCAGAATCACAGGTGTGCGATTTTCCATGCCCGGGGTGGCTGGTTTGCGTATCAGCACGCTACCTGTGGGGTCCACTATGGTCTCCAAACCATGCTCTTTGCCCCAATTGACCATAAATTTGGTGATGGCCTCCATGTGATGCGATGGACGCGGCACTTGTGTGAGCTTGTAGAAATTGTTCCACAAGGCTTTTGGCTCTAGATCTCGAATTTCCATGTTTCTATGATTTCAAATTTCAGATTTTTACTTCGTAAGATTTTTGCTTCGCTCGGCATAGCTCAAACAAGTTTGGCTCTGCGCTCGCTTGTCGCAAAAATTCAGATTTCAGATTGATTTTTGCTCCGCTCGGCAAAACAAACAAGTTTGATTTTGCTCTCGCTTACCGCAAAAATTCAGATTGTCGGTATCCACGACTTTTGGCGGTTGGATTTGGCTACCGACGGTCTTAGTCATTGTCAATAGTCTTAGTCAATCTGCAAAATTACAAAATTTTCAAAAATCTGCGTGCGGTTGGCAGAATTTTTTGCGATTTTGGGCTATTTTACCACGATTTTCTGAATTTTTTCGCCAATTTTTACAAGATAAATGCCCGAGTTTGGTAATGTAATAGTCTGATTATCAGAATTTTCAGAGTGGTAGACTAATTTTCCGCTGGCGGCATATATTTTTATCGACAAATTTTGTGCCGAGGCGATGGTGATTTGTCTGCCGCAGATGCTGATTTGTGGCAGATTTTCCTGATTTTCAGCTAGATCGGTGGGCATGTTCGCTCCAATTATTTGCGTGGCGTAATAGGCCACATAGCCGTTGTCGGTGGAACCTTGCGTGAGCGTGAGTGCGCTTAGATTTTGAATGACGGCCAGTTGCGTGCAGCCGCGGAAGGCATTTTCGCCGATGGATTGCAGCGTGGCGGGCAGTTGCAGCGCTTGCATGGCGCAGTCCTCGAATGCCGAGCGACCGATGGTTTTCAGATGATTGCCAAGATAGAGCCACACGAGGCTTGTGCAGCCGTTGAACGCTTGTAAATCAATGGTCTCGAGTTGTGTTTTCTGGAAATCGACCATCGCGAGGCTTGTGCATTGGTTGAAGGCGTTGCGTTCGATGCTTTTCAGCGCGGTGCTGAAATTCACTTCCATTAGACTGGTGCAGCCACTGAATGCCGCATCTTTTATGGTGGTGACGCTGTTTGGCATGGTCACGCTGGTTATTTGCGTGCAGTTTTGGAATGCAGAACTTGGAATTTCGGTCAGACCGTCGGGCAGCGTGATGTCGCCGTTGATGGCGCGTGGCACAAAGAAAATGGCCATCGGCGAGCGTGCGTACATGATGCCATCGAGCGACGAGTATTTCGGATTTTCGCTATCGACTGTGATTGTTTGCAGTGCATTGCAAAGACTGAAAGTGCCTGTGCCAAAGGTAGTTACAGTGGCTGGCAGCGAGAGCGAAGTCATTTGTTTGCTGCCTGCGAATGCGCTCCCGCCAATGGAAGTGACGGTATATTCGTTTTCGTTGTGGGTGAATTTTGTGGGAATGGTGATGTCGCCAACGTAGAGTTGGTCGGCGCTGTACCACATCCAACTATCTTCTTCCGACTGACCATCGTATTGTCGGCACACCACGCAGGCGGTTTTTGCAGTTTCGTCGATGCGGTAGTGAATGCCGTCGACTGTGATGTAGGTCGCCGCAGTAGCGCTTATCGCTAGCAGTGCGAAGAGTGTAGAGATGAGCGTTTTCATAAAAGTGAGAAGTTAGCAGTTAGATGTTAGTAGTGTGCGTTTTTTTAATTGATAATTGACAATTGATAATTGATAATTTTCGTACTAATTGGACGGTGCACAATTTTCAAATGAAGAAATTTGATATTACCTTGCAGACTCTGACCAGACCATTAAACCTATTAACCAATCAACTCATCAACTAATCAACCCTGAACTGCAAAAGTAATGTTTTTTTTGCGAAAATGGGGCATTGAGTGGCGATTTTTGGGCAAAATAGGCGAATTTTTGGCAAATTGCGATGTCTGATTTTGTGCTATCAGAAAAATTTTGTAAATTTGCAAGATTGTATCGGAAGATAAGAAAACGAGCAAAATTTATGGCTTTCAGAGGATTTGTGAAATCGGTGCGACTGCGTGTGCGGTTGTTTATGCGGCCGTTGCGTGGCATTCTGCGCGCGGCTTTGCGTGTGCTGAATGGCTTGGTAGCACTCGTTATTGTTGGCGTGGTGGTTTACGGGCTCGGTTTCCAAATGGAGAACCGCATTGGTGAGGTGGCGGGCTGGTTTCGGCTGGCATTTTGGCTCTTTTCTGCCGAATTTTTGTTCGATGTGGTGGGCGACATTTTCGCAAGGCAAAAACTGCGTGTGGCGTGGTGGCTCAAGTTGATTTCGCTGCTGCTGATGGTGTTTGTTGGCGTGGTGCTTTTGCTGCCGCAACATGTGGTCGATGGCTCGGCGTTTCTCACCTTTGTGAGCGGTGTTTATGTGATTTTTGCGGTGGTTTTGGTGCAGTCGCTCGTGAAACTGTCGGCTGTGATAACGCAATCGCTGCAGTCGCGCCTGAGTCCGACCATGATTTTTGTGACGAGTTTTGCGCTGTTGTGCCTTGTTGGCGCAGGTTTGCTCATGTTGCCGCGCAGCACGGTGCGTCCCATTCACTTTGTCGATGCGCTGTTCACGTCGGTCAGTTCGGTGTGTGTGGCGGGCTTGACCACGATAGATGTGGCGTCGTCGTTCACCACCATGGGCAAAGGCATAATTGCCCTGCTGATGCAGATTGGCGGCATTGGTATAATGACTTTTACCAGTTTTTTCGGACTATTTTTCGCGGGCGCGCATCAAAATCAGAATAAGATGATGATAAAAGATCTGATTGACCCCGAAAAGGGCGTTAGTCAGATTTTTCGCACGCTGTGGTACATCATTTCTATCACTTTGGTGATGGAGTTGGCGGGCGCGTATGCCATTTTCTTGACGCTTGGCGGCAGCACTTGGCACGACTTTGGCGATGCTGTTTTTCACGCCATTTCGGCATTTTGCAACGCGGGATTATCGACCTTCAGTGGCGGACTTTTTGCTCCCGATTTACGTGGAAATTACGCTTTGCAAACGGTTATTTCAGTTTTGGTGATTGTGGGCGGATTGGGTTTCCCTATTATTTTCAATCTCACAAAATGGCTGCTGCATGTGGTGCATAGTTCGTTGCAACGGCTGTTTGGGCGGCAACATCACTACCGCCATGTTCCGCACCTCATCACCTCGAACACGGTGATAGTGTTGGTGGTTTCGTCCATTTTGCTGATTGGCGGCACGCTGGCATTCTATTTCTCGGAGCGTGATGGCATTTTGTCGCAAATGGAGGCGGGCGGACGCTGGGCAACGGCATTTTTCATGAGCGTGACGGCGCGTTCGGCGGGTTTCAACACCTTCGACATGACCGCGCTCAGTCCTACCTCGCTAGTTTTGATGATGTTTTTGATGTGGATCGGTGCTTCGCCAATGTCGACTGGCGGCGGCATTAAAACCACCACTTTTGGCATCGCATTTTTGAACATTTGGAACACGCTCCGTGGGCGCAGTTGCATCGAAATTAGGCATCGGCGCATTGCATCGTCGACTGTAAATCGCGCGTTCATCATCATTTTTTCGTCGATTGTGCTGATTTTTGCAGGATTTCTCACGCTACTGTGCTTGGAACCCGATTTGCCGTTCGAGGCGTTGCTGTTCGAGACCGTTTCGGCGGCGAGCATTGGCGGATTGTCGCTCAACATCACGGCGCAATTGTGCCACGCCAGTCGTTTGGTGCTGATTGCGCTCATGTTCATCGGTCGCGTGGGATTGATAAGCCTTTTGGCGTGCTTGATAAAAGAGAAACATTTTATGAAATATCAGTATCCGAGCGAGTCGATTCCGATAAACTAAGACCCCCTCTAATCCCCCAAAGGGGGAAGATTACTTTATAAACTTTTAACTTTCAAACTTTACAAACTACTATGACATACATCATCATTGGATTGGGAAATTTTGGTGTGGCGTTGGCCGAGCGTCTTACAGCCATGGGGCACGAGGTGATTGGCGTCGATACCAACATGAATAGGGTGGAGGAGTACAAAAATAGCATTGGCTCTACCATCTGCCTGAATGTGACCGAGGCTGCCACGCTTAAACTGCTGCCGCTCGACGATGCCGACGAGGTGATAGTGACCATCGGCGAATTGGTGTCGGATTCGGTGCTGTCGGTGGCGCTGCTCAAACAGCATGGCGTGAAACGTCTTGTGGCGCGCGCTAGCAATCCGCTGCATCGCACCATTTTGGAGGCCATTGGCGTGGACGAGGTGATAATGCCCGAAGCGCAGGCCGCCGAGGAGTTTGCTCTGTCGCTCGAGTCACCGCTGGTGCGTGGTGTATACGAAGTGAGCGAGACGCAACGTTTAGTCGAGATGGATATTCCGCCGATTTTGGTGTCGCAAACGCTCGATCAGGCCAATCTTGCCGAAAATTTCGGCGTGAAACTGGTGGCGGTGAAACGGCAATTCGTCCGTAAAAATCTGTTTGGTCAGGAGAGCGTCTACTACGACGTGGCGGACATGGACATGGACGGTTTTCGTTTTATGCAGAACGATCGCATTGTGATTTTTGGCGATATAAAAGCGGTGCAGAAGATTTGTAAAAATAGTTGATTAGTTGATTGGTTTATTGGTTGATTTGTTAGATTTGGACTGATGGACGAACACGACGATATTTTTTTCATGCGGCAGGCGTTGGACGATGCGCGTCAGGCTTTTGTGGCCGATGAGGTGCCAGTGGGCGCAGTGGTGGTTTGTGGCGGCAATGTTGTGGCTCGTGCGCACAATCTCACCGAAATGCTGTGCGATGTTACCGCTCATGCCGAAATGCAAGCCATAACTGCCGCAGCCAACTATTTTGGTGCGAAATATCTGAACGATTGCACGATTTATGTAACTGTTGAACCGTGTAGCATGTGTGCTGCCGCTTTGGGTTGGGCGCAGATTGGTCGGTTGGTCTATGGCGCAAACGATGAAAAACGCGGTTATACGCTGTTGGCGCCGAATGTACTTCACCCCAAGACTGAAGTCGTGGCGGGCGTGCTGGCCGACGAATGCAGTGCGCTGATGCGGGAATTTTTTCAGAAGAAGAGAGGACTTCGTTAATTGTCTAATTATTTAATTTCCAATTACTTAATTAAATTTTGGCAGGCTCATTGCCTGAAATTTGAAATCTGCAATTTGAAATCTATTATATGAAGAACGAGAAAGAGAAAAAACTTGGATTTTTTGGTAAGCTGAAACAGGTGCTGACTGACGAACGCACGCAGTTTTGCATTGGCATAGTGCTGATATTTTTCGCGCTCTATGTGGTGCTGGCCATGGCGTCGTTTTTTGTGTCGGGCGCCGACGATTGGAGCGTAGTTCAGAGCTATCAGAACGAGAAGTCGAAAGTTGAGCAACTGCGTGAAAGCGGAGCAGATGTTACGGCAGCCGAAAAAAAGTTGAAAGAGTTGCACAGTAGCACTAAAAACTGGACTGGTTACGGCGGTGCGGTGCTGTCGGAAGCGCTGATAAATCGCAGTTTCGGCATTGGCACATTTGCGCTGGTGTGGTTTGTGGTGATGGTGGCGTTGCGCCTGATGCGTGTGAAGGTGATGCCATTGTGGAAAGCCTTTCTGGCAGCTGCTTTCGTCACGGTGTGGCTATCGCTGATGCTCGATTTTTGCCTTGGCACGTTGCTGCAAAAACACTATGTGTTAGTGGGCGGTGCGCACGGTCGTTTTCTCGATAGTTTTTTGGTCGCAAATCTTGGATTTACAGGCACTTTGCTGCTGATTATCGGCACGGGACTGGTGTTTGCCGTGCTGGCGTTTAGTAGCACCATTCCTGCGCTGCGACGCATTTTTCATCCGAAAAAAGTTGAGGCTGAAGTGGGAACAGAAACTGAAGCAAATCCTGCCGAGACTGTGCCAGAAGCGGTTGCTCCCGAAGAAGGTAACGATGATGAACTGCCTGGCGTTGAGATAGTTACGAATACAGATGCCCCTGAAGAGTTTGAAATAGTGAGAGATCCGAAAGAAGATGAAAAAACTCCAGAAAATGGAGAAAAAAATGTGGCGGCTGATACAAATGAAGAACCAAAGACCCCGGTTGAGACCGTTGATACTTCGGCAAATGACGATACAGTGGACGAGAACTACGATCCGCTGAAGGAACTCGGTCCGTACGATCCGCAGAAAGGCTGGGACTACAACTATCCAACGCTCGATTTGCTGAAAGATTACGGCACGCAAACCGAGACCGTTTCGGCCGAGGAGCAGCGCGAAAATCAGCAAAACATCATTCGCACACTGCAAAATTTCGGCATTGGAATCAAAAAAATTATCGAAACCATTGGACCAACGGTTACGCTTTACGAGATTGTGCCCGAAGATGGCGTGCGCATCAGCAAAATTCGTAACCTCGAGGCTGACATAATGCTGGCACTTTCGGCAAAAGCCATTCGTATAATTGCGCCAATTCCGGGCAAAGGCACCATCGGCATAGAGATGCCAAACCTGCACCCACGCACCGTTTCGATG
>CAVHRT010000078.1:0-8170 GCA_963638355.1 Flexilinea sp.
TCTGACAAATTTTTGACATTTTACTTATGTTTTTTCGTTTCTATTCTTCCCCTAAAATTGGTCTGCAAAATTACAACTTATTTTTGGACTGACCAAACCTATTGCGAAAAATATTTTTTATTTCTCGTAATTTTCTGATTATCAATATGTTATAAACTATAATTTTATATTACTCGTCGTCGTCTTCGAAATCGGCTTTCACATAATAACTATCTTTGTGCTTCTTCTTTTTGCCGTTTGAACCATAATATCCGTAACCATAGCCGTAGCCATAACCATATCCGTAGCCATAGCCATAACCGTAGCCATATTTGCCAAGTTTCTTAATGTCGACATCATTAAGCACAATGTAGGTGTTTGGCATGTCGTCGTCTTTGATGCGCTCGGCGAAACTGCGGAAGAAGCCTTTGTTGGTCTTGGCACAACGAGCCACCAGCAGGTTCACATCCACTTGGCGCACTAGCGCAAAGGCATCGGCCACAAGTCCAAGCGGGCTAGTATCGATGATGATGTAGTCGTAGCGGTGCTTGAGTTCTTCGATGGTGGCGCGCATCTTTTCGCTGCGGATAAGTTCGCCCGGATTTGGCGGCACGGTGCCACCCAGCAGAATGTCGAATCCGAGTTCTTCATCATGAATAATGGCTTCGTCGAGCGTGATATCGCCTATTAAATAGTGTGTAATGCCTTTGTGATGTTTGTGCAGCAGCGGCGCAACACTCGGCTTGCGCAAGTCAAGGTCCATCAGCAGCGTTTTGTGGCTGATAAGACTATAAACGCCCGCCATGTTAGCCGAGAAATAGGTTTTACCATCGCCCGATTCCGCCGAAGTGATCATCACCGTGATAGGTGCTTTGCGCTGCGCAATGGACTCGAGACGCGTACGAATGCCACGCAGCGACTCGGTGAATGCCGATTTGGTACTTTGCGTAGAAAGCACAGGATGTTCGCTGTTGGTTTTGGTGTGTCGAATGCTACCAATGAGCGGGAAATAGCGCGTCACTTTCTGAATATCTTTTTCGGCACGAATGGTGAAGTTGAGCAATTCGCGCAGCACAAGGAAGGCGATAGGCACAAGCAGTCCGAACAGACCATAAGTGGTGTAGGTTTTCGAGGTAGAACCGCCATTCACCACGCCGCCAATGCGCGCGGGCTGCAGCACAGAGTTATCAGGCACATTCGAAGCCTTGCGAATTTGCGCCTCGCTGCGTTTTTGCAGCAGGAAAGTGTAGTAACTATCGTTGATTTTGTACTCGCGCTCCATGTTTATCATGGTATTCTCCTTTTCGGGCAACTCCTTGCTCTCGGCAACGGCGCGGTTGTATTCTTCCTCGTAGTTTTTCAGATCGAGATCGTAAACGCTACGCACATTGCGAAGCACCTCTAGCAACATGTTGCGCACCTGCTCCATCTGCTTGGTATAGCGAGCATAATTCGGATTTTTCTCGCCAATCTCGGCGCGATCGAGTTGCAGTTTGTTGTACTGGCTCACCAAATCGAGCAGCGTGGGATCCGACACGCCAATGCTTGTGGGCGCAACCAGCACATCTTCCACAATGTTATCTTTCAGATAATTCGACAGATAGTTGAAATAGCGCTCTTTCTGATCGAGTTCCACTTTGCGGTCGGCCAAAGCGGAGAGTTTCGACATCACATCGCCCATGTAACTATTCACATCGATGATGTTATTTTCGCGACGATAGGCACGCAGACGTCCTTCCGATTCAGAAAGATCGACCGAGATTATTTTCAACTGATCATCAATGAAATCGATGGTGCGAATGGCCTCGGCGTTTTTGCGCTCAAGGTTGTTGTCGATGAATTTCTGCGCCAACATATTCAGAAAATCGGCATCGCGAGCGGGCTCAGTGCCGACCAGCGAAATACTAAGCACCGACGACATCTCATCGGCCCAGCCAACGCTAAGGCGACCGTAGAATTCCTCCTCGAGCGATTCCACCGAACGGAAACGAAACAGAATTTTTTCGCCAGGATTGATAGCATATTTGCGATGAACCGTGGCAAACATGAGCGAATGCTCGAACGGCACATCGTAACGCCCACCAATCAACACTTCCGAATCCTCGATGTTTGGGCGAATGGCGAAACTATCGCCCTCGAGTTGTTCGAAAATAAATTCGCACGAATAGGCTTCGGGAGCGAGGTAGATATGCTCAATGCTGACGGGCTCGCGACCGTAGAAACTGGTAGTTTTGAACCTTCCGCGCGTAAAAAATTCCACATCGAAAGGCAGGCACTCTACCGTTTGGCGCATCATGTTGTACGAATGGAGCAACAGCAGTTGGTTGTTGCTACTGCGATAGCCGCCAGCACCAGCACCGAAACCTTGCATAAACGAATATTGATTCGACGAATTATCCTCGATCATCATTTTCAGCTCGGTGGAAAATTGCGGCGTCCAACTGCGGTTTTGATAGTAGGCAACGCCCAAACCAATGACCAATCCGATGAGCAGCAGGTACCAGTGATGCAGCAAAAGCCCCACCCACTCCATGATGTTGAACGACGATTCCTCTTCGTCCTCCTCGGCGGTGCGTGGCACTTGCGGTTGTGTATAGTTCGTATCTTCAGCCATAATTTTCTATTTGTAAGTCAGCACCAAATTCCAAACCGTAAGCAATAGCGAGAGCGACGATGTGATGATGCTCAAGAAGCCCGAGTAAGAATTGACTGCCCAAAATTTCTTTTTTGTTACATCTACATAGATGATATCGTTGGGATAGATGTAGTAATACTCCGAATCGATGAGGCTTTTGGAGCGCAAGTCGAACGAGACAATTTTTGTGCCATCGTTGGTTTCACGCACAATCTTCACATTACCGTAGTCGCCCGAATCGTTCAAGCCGCCACACAGCGCCAACGCCTGATAGATGGTGAGCCGCTCTTTGTAGATGCTGTAATAACCGCGCCCCGCATCGCCAATCACGCAGAAAGTGCTGGTCGAGAGCGCCAATTTCACCTGCACATCTGGAATATAAGGTTTCAATTGCGATGTTACGAACACTTCAGCCTCTTCGAGCGTCATACCCTCCACAGGAATGTGGCTCAGATACGGAATGTCGATTGTGCCATCTTCGTGAATCGGATAGGTGATGCCACCACTGTTCGAGTTCATCGAAACGCGATTGCCGCCAAACATGGCCGCCGATTCGTTATTTGCCGTGATAATGCGCAGCGTAAGCTCGTCGTTTTTGCGCAAGCGATATTCGTGATAAACACCCTGCTCGTAGGTCGGCAGACTGTTGCGCTCTTGCAACAAGCCAACCACACGCCGTGTGTAACACGATGTGGCAACTAGCGCAACAAGACAATATGTGAGCAAACGCACAAGGTTTTTCATCAAAAATTAGTTACCTGTATTACCCGAATTTGAGTTATTTTTCACTTCTTTCTGAATCATCGTAACGATGCCATAAATGAACACGCCGAACGAGATGGTGGACAGCGTGAGCGAGGTTACGCCCGTAAAGTGCTGAACGCCAAAGAATTTCGCACTCGAAAATGGCACATAAATCACATCGTTTGGCTGAATGTAGTAAAATTCGGAATTGATGAGCGACTGGCCGCGCAGGTCGAAAGTCTTGACTATCGTGCCATTTTCGGTCTGACGAATTATCTGAATTTCGTTGCGTTTTGAGTAGTACGACATATCGCCGCACATGGCCAACGCCTGATAGATGTTGAGCTTGTCTTTGGGCATATTGTACCGCCCCGAGCCGGCCTCGCCAAGCACTGAAAACGAGCGATTCGAGAGTTTTATCTCCACCGCCGCGTGCGACACCGACTCTTTCAGTGCCTCTTCCAAAAGGAATTTCACCTCACGCGTAGTTTTGCCAAGCACAGGCAGTTTGCCCACATACGGATAGTTGATGCAACCATCTTCTGCCACCACATACATGAAAAGTCGCGCCGTGGCAGGATCGGCATTATCGAGCGAATTATTGCTGCTTTGCGACGAATAGCCATTATACATCGCCACCTCGTCGGGATTGGGCGAGTGAATGAGAATGTAGAGGTAATCGCCCTTTTGCAGACGATAGTCTTTGTACTCCACAGTATCGGCATATTCGGGAATACCGCGCCCCGAGGGCTGCAGATAGTTCACCTTGTGCGTAGTCATGCACGATGAACAAAGCCCCAACACGAGCGACAATACCGATATGTAGACAAATTTCTTCAAATTATACAAAATCGAACTGCAAAATTACACTTTTTAGTTGAAAGTAAAAAGTCGTCATTTTTCGCCTCGTCAAACTATCTTCCCGCTTGCTGCACAAGATTGCGAAGCATGTCGTTGAAATCGTCGGCTTTGAGCAAATCTTCCAGACTGATGTGCATGCGATAGCGCCAGCTGAACTTGGTGTTCGATGGCACATTGATGCGCTCGTCGTTCGGATTTTCGCGGCGCAGTTCGGGCGACATTCCCATCAAATCTTGCCACTGGAAAATGCTCCACATGGCAGGCGAATAGAGGTGTTGCACCACAATATCGCGATTCACCCACCATTCGCAGAAATAAGGCGCCTCGCCCCAATGGCCAAGTTGCTGGTTGTAGAAGCGTTGCGATGTGGCAAAATCCTCTTCCCACCAACCGCGAATGGTGCTCATGTCGTGCGTCGACGGCGTAACCACCGACAGATATGGCGCATCGGCCGGATGGAAAAATTCGATCTTGTCGGTTTTTGGCGCGCGCTGAATTTCGAGGCTCAAAATGCCGAGTTCGTTCATCACAGCGGTAACGCAGTGCGTCATCATGCCCAAATCCTCACCACAGATAAGCATATTGGTGGCGCGTTTCAAGGCAGGCAGTTTGCGCATGCCCGAAGCGTACCAGCGCGCATCTTGGCGACGGTAGAAATAGTCGACATACAATTCGCGGAACACGCGTTTCTGATTTTCGTCGAGATTTTGGAAAGTGCTGAGCGCCTCCATGCCGTAGCGCGGATAGTACTGACGACCCTCGCTGCCAGGCACTTCGAACAGAAGCACATTCGAAATCAGATCGAACAAACCCCATTTCACGCGCTCCGAAATTTTGCCCTCGTCGAACATGCGCTGAACCGCCTTTTGCGAAGCATATTCAGGCTTGATGCGATAGGCAAATCCGTATTCGATGTAAAGACAATTCTGGCGCACCCAATCGGCTTCGTTGCCAAAATTATCCCAAAGAATTTGGTCGGTGATATATGGTTTTGTGAAGCGTTCGTAATCGAACCACAAGCCACGACTCTCGAATTCATCGACATAGAGCGGAATCGATGGATTCAAATAGCCCATGATGCCCTCTTCGTGCGCCATCGGAATTTGCCAAATGCGGAAAAATCCGAGAATATGGTCGATACGGAAAGTATCGAAATAGCGCGACATCTGTTCGAAACGCTTTTTCCACCAATCGAAACCTGTGCGCTCGATGGCTTCCCAGTTGTAGGTCGGCAGTTCCCAATTCTGACCTTTGATGGCGAACATATCTGGCGGTGCGCCCGCTTGCATGTCCATGTTGAAGAGTTCGGGATTGGTCCAAGTGTCGCAACTGTTGCGGTTCACACCTATCGGAATATCGCCTTTCAGCACCACGCCCAGCGAATGCGCATAAGCCACCGCCTCTTTCAGTTGCAAATGCAGATGATACTGAATAAACCAGTTGGCGGCAATCTCGTCGAACCACGCATGCGAAGGTTTCGTGAGCGGTTCAATTTTTTTCTCGTCGTAATGCGCAAAATCGTTCCACCGCGAATAGTCCGAAGTGCCAAATTTATCGCGCAAGCAGCAGAAAACGGCATACGGTTTCAGCCAATATTCGTTTTCGGCATAGAATTTTTTGAAATTTTTGTCGTGAAGGAATTCATTTTTCTGCTCGGCGTATGCGGCTTTGGCATATTTCAGTTTGAAATTCAAGACAGGCAGAAAATCGACCAGCGGTTCGTCGTTCAGGCGTTTCTGCTCAGCCTTGCGCTGCTTTGTGAGTTCGTGTTTTGCCGAGAGATGCAGTTCTTCCAAATCGAGGAACAGCGGATTGAGCGCGAAAGCCGAGATGGCGGCGTATGGCAGAATGTCGGCATCGGTGTGCGTGCCGAGCGTATCATTGAGCGGCAGCACCTGAATCAGCTTCAAGCCCACGCGCGAGGCCCAATCGGCCATCAGTTTCAGATCGGCAAAATCGCCCACGCCAAAACTGCGCTGCGACCGCAGACTGAACACTGGAATGCTCACGCCAGCACCACGGAAAAGTCCGCCTTCGAAACGGGCAAAAGTGTCGGTAACAACCACCAATTCGCCCTTTCCAGCCACTGGCACAATGCGATCGGCGCCATTTTCGAAATAGCGAAATTGCTTAGTCGAGATGTTGTAGACACCATATTTATAATGCACCGAATCTTTCAGTTTCCCGAGATTCGCATCGAGCGACCAAAGTGCCGTGCCGTTGCAAGCCATTGGCAGGGCTTTGCTGGTGTCCCAATCACCCAGAGCCGCGCCGCTGCCCACAATGCAGAGCGCATCACCTTTGGCCAAGAGCGGCGCTTTCACCTCGAAATGGTGCGTAACGCTGCGCACGGGTTTTGCCGCCACCGTCGGATAGTTTGGTTTGAGCAGCACCTCGCTGAAAGGCGCAGTCATAAAGGTATTTTCGAGTGCCGAAACGCTGTTCCACGCATCGATGAGCGTGAGTGTGGCATATTTTTCAGGCTCCAAATGCAGCGTGCGACCACTGCCCCACTCGGCCGTGGAAGTTTGCGCATTTTCGTCGCGAAGCAGATAATAGTAGTGCAGGTCACGCTCCTTGCCAAGGGTTATCGGCAAATCGAGTTGCCACGTTTCGCTAGGCTGAAAATTCATTGCTACGGCTTTCGACGGATCACCGCCACCAAGTTCTGGCAGATTGCCCACAACAAACAGCCGTTGCCCCCATTGGGTGAAATACGAAATTCGGAATTGAAGAACCATATTCTTGAATTGAAAGTTTGTTTATCAGTTGATTAGTTGATTGAAAATTAGATAATTGGGCAATTAAAGTCTTTAATCTTTTGTCCTTACTCTTTATTCTAAAATCTTGCGACTTGCGACTTATATCTTGCTACTCAATCAACCTTCAAAGTTAGCAATTATTTTTCAGACAGCAAAAAAAGCGATTTTTTTCGGCAGAAAAGTGATTTTTTCGAATCATTTCAACAAAAAATTGTATTTTTGCAAGTTAGAAACAACTCCAAAATACGACTTTCGAATGGAAAATCTGCCTTTCAAAATTTTTTCGGGAACTAACAGCCAATATCTAGCGCAAAAAATATGCCAACATCTCGACTGCGAACTCGGTCAGATGAAAACCATGCGTTTTGCCGATGGCGAATTTGCCGTAACCTACGAAGAGACGGTGCGCGGACGCTATGTCTATTTGGTGCAGTCGACTTTCGCGCCATCGGACAATCTGATGGAACTTTTGCTGATGATTGATGCCGCAAAACGCGCTTCGGCTCACAAAATTGCCGCTGTCATTCCCTATTTTGGCTGGGCAAGGCAGGACCGTAAAGACCAGCCGCGCGTGTCGATCGGTGCCAAACTGATAGCCGACCTGCTGAGTGCCGCTGGCGTCGACCGCGTGATAACCATGGACTTGCACGCCGAACAGATTCAAGGATTTTTCAACGTGCCAGTCGACCACCTGTACGCCTCTACGGTTTTCATTCCATTCATTAAAAGCCTGAACCTAAGCGATTTAGCCATCGCCTCGCCAGACATGGGAGGATCGAAACGCGCCAACTCGTATGCTAAACACCTTGGCGTGCCGCTGGTGCTGTGCCACAAAACGCGCGAGCGCGCCAACGAGGTAGCTCAAATGCGCATCATTGGCGATGTAGCGGGCAAAGATGTGATAATTGTGGACGATATTGTGGACACCGCCAACACGCTGTGCATGGCATCGAATCTGATGATTGAAAACGGAGCCAAGAGCGTGCGCGCCATCGTGTCACACCCCGTGATGTCGGGCCAAGCCGCCGAAAACATCATGCGCTCCAAGATGGAAGAGATCATCTTCACCGACTCCATTCCGTTCGACACCGCGCGCTGCCCCAAAGCCCACGTGATAAGCATTGCCGAACTTTTTGCCAACACCATCAGCAGCATCAACAACAACGAATCCATCAGCTCGCACTACATT
>CAVHRT010000079.1:0-7941 GCA_963638355.1 Flexilinea sp.
CGGTCTCACTAAGGCTGGCGACCTCATCATGAAACCCGTTGTCGAAAGCATGAATGCCAATGTGATGCCGATTTGGCGCAATAAAATCAAAGTTTTGCTCTCGCAGCTGAAAGAATCGGACGCTGCCATACTCGGTGCAAGTGCCTTGGCGTGGGAATTGTAGCGCGGTTGATAAAATTTTTGCCGAAAACGATTGTCGTTCAAGAAAAAAGTTGTACTTTTGCAGCCGAAAATTCTGAAAATAACTAACTCATACACAAAATGAAACAAGGAATTCATCCCGAAAGCTATCGTCCCGTGGCGTTCAAAGACATGTCGAACGAAGAGGTGTTCATCACGCGCTCGACTGTTGCTACGAAAGAAACCATCGACATCGATGGGGTAACTTATCCTCTGGTGAAGCTCGAAATTTCGAGTTCGTCGCACCCATTCTACACTGGCAAAACCAAATTGGTTGATACCGCTGGTCGTGTCGACAAATTCATGAGCCGCTACCAAAACAGAACGAGCCGCAACAAAAAATAATTGCCCGTTTTGTCGAGGAAAATCGACGATATAACGCTGAAAATCCGAGCCTTATGGGGTTCGGATTTTTTTCATGAAAAAAGTTGCCAAAATGTTTGTTGGGTAAAAAAAAAGTTGTACCTTTGCAGCGCAAAACCGAAGGGGAGTAGCGGTCTTGCCTAATAGTATAACGGTTAGTACACCGGTTTTTGGTACCGAGGATCCTGGTTCGATTCCGGGTTAGGCAACAGAAGAGACTTTGAAAAATCAAAGTCTTTTTTGTTTGTGCCGATTTTTTTGCGTCAATTTCGCTTAATTGTCCACGAGTTAAAGTATTTTCTGTAAAAATTCCTATTTCAGAAAGAAAATTGCCAAAAATCTTCTTGAAATAGAAAGAAATTACCACATCATGGCTAAGAGCCAAAATGGAATTGCGTTGTCCGTTGGATAATCTGTGTTGTCACGCACTACAAAGTCTGATTTTTTGCGCGGCTTGTTTTTGCCACCAACCTCTATAGTGTTCCCATGCCCATTTTGCGAGACAAAGAAATCGCCTTCAGTCTCTTTTTTTAGTGCTTCAACCGTGTAGTTTGCCTGCGAAAAACAGTTGGCAACAAATGCCTCGCGCTCTGTGCCAGAATCGGCATGCAGCACGCTGTAGGCGCAAGGGTCGGCAAAGAACATTTTCGCACCAACGCTGCGCGCTTTGTGGTCGTTTTGCAGCCGCACTATGCGCAATAGGCCCACGTGTTCCATGACGAAGAACAGTTGGTAGAGTTTTTCTGTGCCGATATTCCAGTCTGCACATAACGAAGTTACTTGGACACGCGGCACTGACGAGTTGGTGAGTGTTCCAACAATGGCACGCATTAGGCGCAAATTGTTTTCCGAAATGCTTGGCAGGAAAAATGGAATATCGGTGTTCAACACTTTGTCCAAAACCGCCATATAACGCGCTTCGAAATCGCCATTTTGGTAGAATGGGCGCGTGCCGTAACGGCGGTAGTTTCTGAAATGATTCAGAACGGTTGCATCGGGCTGCAAGGGCAAAACGCTGTCACCTAAAGTGTATTTGGCGGATACAATTCCTGTTTCTAAATGAAGGTATTCTCGAAAGGACATAAAGGGCATCTGCATTGGCACAAAACGTCTCGACAAATCGCCTTCGCCTACGCGCAAAACTAGTGACGAAGAGTCTGAAACCCAAAAGATTTTATTTGGAAAATCGTCGTACAGCGCTTTCAGGTGAATGCTCCAATTGGCTGCATAATGCACTTCATCGATGATTACACCTTCGTAGCCCTGCATAAAAGCAAACGATACGACATCGTACAACGGCTCATTTATGACAGACGGATTATCCGCTGAAAAATAGAGCATATGTTTCCCATTGGAGTGGTGCAGTAGAAATGTAGATTTGCCGCAGCCGCGTGTACCAGTTAGCAACAACGCATCTGGAAGTTTTTCATGCTCGGTAGTGAATAGGCGCAAACGCTTAGGCATGGCCGCTAAACGCCTTTGCATGATCATTTCGAGTAATTCGATTTTTTCTTTTGTCATAAATTCTTAATTTTTCGCCTGCAAAATTACAATAAAATTCCTATTTCAGAAAGAAAATTGCCAAAAATCTTCTTGAAATAGAAAGATTTTGACAAAAATGGGCAAAAAAATCCCACGACCGAGTGGCCGTGGGAAAGTGTTTTGGCTAAATAATTGCTTTATTCGCAAATTGTTACATCGGTTTCTGTGCCAGCAACCTCGAGTTCGATGGTGTTCTGACCAGCAACAAGTGTGTAGTTACCTTGTTTGTTGTAGCATTCGCTGTCTTTGTTGTAGTCGCTAGCGAGCACAACACCCAGATCCCAACCACCATTGGTGATTTTGAATTGTTTACCTTCGGGTTGTTGTTCGAGTTTGTAGGTGTAGGTGTCGGTGCTACCTTCAACCAACGTCATCTCTACATGTGTACCCCAACTGTTGAAGTCGCCAATGATTTGAGGAACGAATGCCGAGCATTTTACATTAACAGTGAAATCTTCGATAGCAAGTTCTTTGCAAGGATAGTTGCCGTTTTTCCAATCGGCAAGTTTTGCAACTGCAACTTTGCTAATCCAATTTACATCGGCTTCGCCAGAGTAACCTGCTTTTACATTTACATCGCCGCTAACGATGGTCCATGCAGCTTCGTCGCCACTCTGATAGCTCCAGTCGAATGCACCATCAGCAGTGAGTTGAACTGGTTTAGCTGCCATTGTGTCTTTGTCTTGTGCTGCAGGAATGGTGGCGTAGTACCATTCGCCCTTCAATTCTTTACCTTCTTCGGTGTACTTTTGGAATTTGATCAGGTTTGCAGGATCATTTGTGTCCCAGCTGTTGTAATCGCCAGCGAGCACGATAGAGCTGCCATCGCAAATTTTGCCGTTAAATTGAATAACGATCAGACGCGAGCCATCGGTTGGCGTTTCTGGTTCTGGCATTGCCTCTTCTTTTTCGATTTCACCTTTCTTGGTTGTGTCATCGTCTTTTTTGCAGCCTACGAGAGCTACTGTGGCCAGTGCAAGTGTGGCGCACATAAAATACTTCAATGTTTTCATAATGAAAATGATTTAAAGTTGTTAATAATGAGTTGATTAAATGTCTTTTTAATAGTCTAGATATTGCTCCAAATTGCTGTTTGCAACAACATCGGCATTTGGCAATGGGTAAACATTGTAGCGGCTGTCAACGCCAGCGTATTTGCCTTCCCATGTGTAGTCGCCCGAGGTAAATTTGCCGAAACGCACAAGGTCGGTACGGCGGCGTCCTTCGCTGTAGAATTCGCGCTGCCATTCTTTCAGCAACGATTCTTCGTCGAGTGTGAATGTGCCAGTGCAATGAGCGCGGTCGCGCAGTGCTTGAATGGCGCTTTCGGCTGTTCCGTTGACTGCAGCACCACCACGATAGACTGCCTCAGCATAGGTAAGGTAGGCTTCGGACGAGCGCAGGAATGGAATGTTGGTGTCAGGGAAATTGTTGTCGCTGCCGTATGGTGTGCCATCGCTATATACGCCAGTCCATTTGCAAATGGTCCATCCGTTACCAAATGTAGAACCATTATCGCCAATTTTTTTCTGGTCGTAAAGGTCGTAGAGCGCAGCAAGGTCGGCTGTGAATGTTGCGGTGTCGGCATCGGCATTGTATTTGTTGCACGATTGGCAGAGTATTGCGCGGTCGTCGCCTGCAAGTTTAGGGATAACTGTTTCGTCGGCCCACTTTTTATCTGCGGCTTTGGCAGTGCTTAAGATGTTGAGTGCTTCGGTTTTGTCGAACCATGCTTCGATGAGTGTTGGCGTGCTGCGCCAGCAACTCCACGAGTCGTCACTACCGAAAGGATTGTTGCCTGCGTCGCGAGTGCCGCTAACGAGGAAGCGCGATCCGCCCCAGCTTTCGGTTTCTACGCCTTGATAAATCCAAAGAAGAACTTCGGTGTTGTTGGCATTCTTTTGATTATCGCCCATGAAAAGTTGAGCATAGTTCGATGCCAAAGCATATTCCGATTTCATGATTTTCGCTGCATATTCAGCGGCTTTGTCCCATTGTGGCGTACCGGTGTAAACCTCGGCGTTCAGATACATGCGCATCAGAACGAAAGTCGCTGCGTTTTTGTCGACACGATAGGTGTTCACTTTTGTCGCTGGAAGTTCGTTTTCTAGTTCCAACAATTCATTCTCGAGCCAAGCGTAAAGGTCTTTGCGAGCAATTTGCTTTGGCTTCTCGGTAGTTACAGTCTCGGCAAAAGGTACATTCTGGAACATGTCGAGCAGATAGTAGTAGTTCAGCGCACGAATCCAGCGTACTTCGGCAACCTGTTTTTGAGTCTTATCATCGCTGCTTTTTGCAAACAATTCAAGGTAGTGGTTGCAAAGTGTGATGTCGAAATAGAAACGATAGTAAAGACCTGCAACAAGCGAGTTCGACGAGTTCCAAGTGAGGTTGTAGATTTGGTTTACGCCAGCATCGGCATGCCAGTTCCACCAACCGCCATCGGCAGGGAATTCGTTCAGTTCGAACAGCATACGGTAGAATGACGATACGCCCTCGTCGATACCATCGACGTCGCCATTACCATCGGCGCCAGTTTGCCCCGTGAGCGCGAATGTTGCGTAGCACTTGTTGAACAGTGCGTCTTGATCGACCGTTTGATTGGTGCTTGGGTCGATAGGTGTTACATTCAAATCGTTCACGCAAGCGGTAGTTCCCACCAAGAGGAACGCACCCATCATTATTTTTTGAACTAAGTTTTTCATAGTAAAATTCCTCCTTTGTTTTAGAATTGCAAGCTTACGCCCAGAATCGATGTGAGGCTGCGCGGATAGATGTTGTTGTCGATACCGCCCGAAATCTCTGGGTCGAGTCCGCTGTATTTTGTGATAACAAATGGGTTTTGAACGGTAGCATAGATACGCGCTTTAATTTTTTCGCGATCGAATGTGTAACCGAGCGTAATGTTATCGCAACGCAAGAACGAAGCGTTCTCTACGAAAATGTCGGACATATAGTGTTCGCCGCCTGCTTTGAAACCATCGTTCCAACGCATGTCGTAGCATTCGCGCAATACGCCATGATAACCGCCATTTTGTTCCGAATAAACATTTTCAACCCATTGCAAGTTGCTGGCTTTCACATCGTTGTAAACATAGTTGCCAATGCTAGCGCGCAGCGAGAAACTGAGGTCGAAGTTGTAGAACAACCATTTGCTGGTGATACCCATTGTTACATCAGGAGCAGGGCTGTGGTAGATGTAGCGGTCGGATGCTGTGATGCTACCATCGCCATCGCGGTCTACGAAATAGTATTTGCTGCCCGCAACAACTGGAATTGTTGCGTTGCCTTTGCTGTCGGTTGTCTCCGTTGTAGTTTCGTAAACATAGAACGAACTTGCAGCGTAACCAACTTTGTGCGCTTGAATGTAGTTACCCGTGCCGCTCGAAATGCCACCAGTGGAGATATAATAGTCGTCGTTGTCGGCTGCGGTGAGCGAGGTGATCTTGTTTTCGTTCCAAGCAAGGTTCACGCCAATGTCCCATTTCAATTTCTTGGTATCGATGGCAACGGCATTGATCGAAACTTCAACACCTTGGTTGTAGAGCGAACCTACATTCGATACAACGCGGTTTTTGAAGTTCGTTCCTGCAGGAACGTCAACTACGTTTATCAGATCGTTGGTCAAACGGTAGTAGTAATCGATGCTACCAGTGATGCGCGAACGCAGGAATCCGAAATCAAGACCAGCATTGTAGGTCGTGGTTTTCTCCCAAGTAAGCAGTGGATTGTAGGCACTTGGACGATAGGTGATGGTTGGTGTGCCGTCTACTGCAGTGTAGTAGGCATGCGATTGGTTCTCGACATAAACAGGCAAATAAGGATAATCGCCTTGGTTAATATCTTGCTGACCCGTGATGCCATAGCCCAAACGGAGTTTCAAGTCGTTCAACCAATACACGTCTTTCAAGAATGCCTCTTCTTTAATCTTCCAACCCAATGCTACAGATGGGAATACGCCCCAGCGGTGTCCATCGGCGAAGCGTGAAGAACCATCGCCACGAATGGTAGCCGTAATCATATAGCGGTTAAGAGCAATGTAGTTCAAACGACCGAAGAACGAAACCAAGTAACTCTCGGTTGCCGATGTGTAGTCGTAAACGCTATTTTCGTAGACTTGACCGCGCAGCGATGCATCGTTGTTGGTTGGTTGATAGAAACCAGAACCTTCGCTGTGGTAGGTATTATAGAAATGTTGCCATTCATAACCTGCCATGATGTCGAAGTGATGCTTTTCGTTGAAATCTTTGTAGTACTGCGCATAGGCATTGAACGAAAGGTTGTATTTCGTCTTGTCTTCCCAGCCTTTCCAGCCATAATAGTGGTTGCTGTACGACCATGGAGTGATGGTGTTGCGTTGTTTACCATACGAATAGTCGGCACCGAAATTGGCGTGCAAGCGCAGGTCTTCAAATCCGTGAATTTTGTAATCTGCTTCCAAGTTTCCAACAAACGCGCCCGAATTAGCACGATTTTTCTGTGCTTCGAGCGTTGCAAGTGGGTTGGCAGTGGTTTGCGCATTGTTCACGTAGGTGTATTCTGGGTCGTTGTAGGCCGTAGTCGATTTCACACCTTGTTGCCAATAACCACCAAATTGGGTTTTATATGGGTATGTGTCGTCGTAAACCTCGTGAGTTGGATCCATCGAAAGAGCCGCACCAACTACGCCACCGTCGGCATAGCGGTTGTAGATGTACATGCCTTTGGCGTTCAAGTTGAACGACAGATGGTTGTCCAAGAACGAAGGATTCAGGTTGATGGCGGCAGTAACACGCTGCATGTTACTCGTTTTGATTGTACCATCTTGATAGGTGTAACCCAACGATGCGCGGTAGGGCATGTGTTTCGTACCACCCGAAAGGCTGAATGTATGGTCGGTACCAGGAGCCTGACGATAGATGGCATCTTGCCAATCGGTGTTGGCTGTACCCAAATAGATTTTTTGCTTTTTCGAGTGATTGCGGTCGTTGGCATATTCGCGCAATTCATCGCCAGTTAGAACATCAAGTCTATCGACTAACGATCCGAGCGAAACATTGCCTTCGTACGAAAATTTAGGAGCAGAACCTGTAGCACCTTTTTTGGTGGTGATGATGATTACACCATTCGAAGCGCGGCTACCATAAATGGCTGTTGCCGAAGCATCTTTCAGTACGGTGAGTGTCTCGATATCGCTTGGATTGACCATCGACAGTGGGTTCGAAACGCCTTGAATGCCGTTGTTATCCATAGCTAAACCATCGATTACGATCAGAGGATCGTTCGAGGCCGAAAGTGATGAGCCACCACGAATACGAATGGTCGAACCGCCGCCTGGTGTACCACCGTTTGTTGTGATGTTAACGCCTGCGATTTTGCCTTGCAACATGTCTTGAGCATTGGTCGTTAAACCTTTGTTCATTTCATCGGGCTTAATGGCGGTAACCGAACCAGTGGCGTCGTTTTTCTTAACTACGCCATAGCCTACAACCACCACATCTTCGAGGACTTCGGCATCTTCCTGCATGGTAACAGAAAGGTTTGTTTGACCATTCACGGCGATCTCTTCGTCCTTGTAGCCAACATACGAAATCCTCAAAGTAGCGTCGCTGGCTACATTGAGCGAAAAATTACCATCGATGTCGGTGATAGTGCCGTTGGTCGTTCCAACTACCAGCACACTTGCACCGATTACTGGTTCTCCCGAGGCATCTTTAACAACGCCCGTAACGGCTACTTGCGCCATGGCTGCTGTTGCACACAACAGAAACGACAGCATCAAGCCGAGGGAAAGTACTTTGTGCTTCATGTTTTTTGTATTAGTTATAAAGTTAATGTCGAAAAACATTTGCTACACCATATTATATTGTGGTGTGT
>CAVHRT010000080.1:0-7801 GCA_963638355.1 Flexilinea sp.
CCACTTCATTATCATCAATAGATATGAATATCACACCGTCCTCGCTCAGCAAGTCCCTCGCCACCTTCAGGCGCGGGTAAATCATGTTGAGCCAGTCCGTATGGAAGCGGCCGTTGCTTTCGGCATTCGTGACCATACGATTGCCCTGCTCGTCAAACTGTCCAGAGCGGCTGGCGTAGTCGGAGGCAGACTCAGCGAAGTCGTCCTCATACACGAAGTCGTTGCCAGTGTTGTAAGGTGGGTCGATGTATATCATCTTGACCTTGCCGGTGTAGGTCTCTTTTAGGCATTTGAGTACATCGAGGTTGTCGCCTTCGATGTAGAGGTTTTGTGTATTGTCGAAGTCGACGCTCTCTTCACGGCAGGGACGTAGTGTGGCTTTGATGGCGGCGTTTGCCAGCAGTTTGGCTTTGCGTTTGTCGGGCCACGTGAACTGGTAGCGTTCTTCTTTGTCGCTGACGAGTGTGGGTGACAGTTCCTGTTGCAGTGCTTCGAAGTCGATGGCATACTGGGAGTGTCCGTTGCGTAGCACTTCGGTGACGCAGTTAGGGAAGAGTTGTGCGATGCGACGGATGTTGTCTTGTGTGCCGTCGGTAGTTTGCATGTTTAGTTTTTCCATATTGAGTTTAGTTCGTTACTGAGTTGAATAATCTGTTGGTGCAGTTCAAATTTGCGGTTGGGTTGTTGTTCTCGCCGCATTTGTTGCGTGAGTTGTGCGATTCTTTTCTCGATAGCCTTCTGTTGTTGAAAGGTTAGTACATCGGCTTGTAGGGGGGTGTTGCTGCCGGTGGGTAGGTTGTTGCCTGCTATGTGTCGCACGAAGTTGTCGTAGATAGTAGGCATCTCGGTGCCCTGTATAGGTAATGCGAGTTCGGTGCGCTGGAGTGCCGGTGTGACGAAGGTCTGTATGATATTGAAATGCGTATGTTCGGTGTCAGCCCATTGCTTGTAGTTGATGAGCAGATGGAAGGTGTCGGCATGTTGCAGTATGAAGACAAGGAACTGGGGCATGTACTTATCGATGGCGATGAAGGCATCGAGGGGTGTAGAGTCGGACTTGCACTGTGCGAGGAAGACTTCTATCTCGGGCATGGCGGGTGCGGCTTGCACCTGTAGTGTGGTCGGTGCAATCTTGTAAAGCCATGAGAACGACAGAATGTCGTCTTGCAGGTGTTGGCGCACCGAGGCGGACAGGTCGAGGCGTTGTGCGAAGGTTTTCTTTGGCACAGTCTTCTCGACGAGACACGAGGACGGATATGTGAGTAGGTTGTCTATCATCGTATGATTAGGAAGCATATCAGTTCAAAGTCGTCGAGCCCATGGATGTCTCCTACGAGAGCGGTGGTGTCGCCGGCGGAGAAGAGCGAGTCGATGTCGGTCTGTTGTTTGACGGAGATGATACTCTCGATGGCTTTTGTCAATAGGTCGGAGTATTTGTCCATCTTTCTGCCGTCGCGTGTCTCGCGGTTGAGTAGTCGGCACAGTTCACGGTCGGGGTTAGTATTGCCTTTGCAGGTGAGCCGTATGACGTCGAGCAGGTGTTTGGGCTGCAGGTGGTCGCAGAGGATAGTGCCGTCGTAGGCGATATGCACCATGTAGAAAGGGTGCAGTAGGTTCTGTTTGCCTATATTGACGGCGTTGTTGCGGTTTTTGAGTATGAAGATGACGCCACGGTTGGCTTCTTCGGAGGCGTGTACGACAGCACTCATGCCATAGGGCGTGTGTTCGACATCGTGTCCATCGTGGATATACTGCAGCAGGTCGAGTCGGAACTCGTTGAGTCCGAGGTCCATGATGTTGATACCGGTGTCCATATCCTCGAGGTCGACGACTTCTTCTTGGAGTCGTTTGAGCTGTTTGCGCCGGTATTCGAGGTCGCCTTTCTCTTCATCGGTGAGTGGGTTGCCGTCGCCAGTAGAAGTAAGAATTGTGGCTTTCATACGGCTTTCGACACGTCCTTTGAGTTCGATATATTTATCAAGTTCTATGTCGGGCCAGTAGTTGACGAGTTGTATATTTTGGTTATGCGAACCGATACGGTCGATACGTCCGAAGCGTTGAATGATACGCACGGGGTTCCAGTGGATATCGTAGTTGATGAGGTAGTCGCAGTCCTGCAGATTCTGTCCCTCAGAGATACAGTCGGTAGCAATGAGAATATCGATGTCGCGTGTCTCGTTTGGGAGTAGTACCTTGCGCTCTTTGCTGACTGGCGAGAAGAGAGTGAGGAGGGTATTGAAATCGTTCTGCACGCGAGGCATGTTGGTTTTAGTGCCGTTGCCCGTGATGAGTGCGGTGTAGAGGTAAGCGTTGTCGAGTATAGGTTGGGCAAGTTGCGCATAGAGATATTCGGCAGTGTCAGCAAAGGCGGTGAAGATGATAATCTTGCGGTTGTCGGGGTTGATAGGATTATGCAGTTTATCGATGATGTTACGGCGCAGCATCTGCAGTTTGCTATCGTGTTCAGGCGTGATGTTTTCAATCATCTGGAGGAGGAGCAAGAATATCTCTTGGTCTTGTTGCATATCTCTCCGCCAGCTGAGATAGTCCATATCAGCGAGTGAGATATTGGTTTTTTTACCTCCGACAAAGACATCGTTTTCGGCATCGTCGGGTTCGAGGTTATCGGTAGCAAGTTCGATGAAGTCGAATTCGGTCTGTTTCTTTGTTCGTTCGTAAGTGTTGATTACCTCGATATGATGTGAGATGATCTCGTTGATACGGGTGATAGTAAGTCGGAAAGAGTTGACGGAACTCTCGAGACGCTTGAGGATATTGATAGCCATAAGGCGTCGGATGCCTCGTTCTCGCCCTGCCATAGATATACCTTTGCTCTCCTGCCCTTCTTCGATACCATATTTAGCACGGCAACTGTTTAAGATATATCTAGAAGGTGCATAAACATAGAGGTTGAGTTCATCGAGCATATTAGCAATATCGGTGAAAGTAGCAGTGCGGTTGGTACTGAGATCAGTGAGCGGCGGACGCTTGGATATAGGTTTGAGTCGCTCGGGAAACTGTCCTATATCGGTGGTGTCGTAGTATTTTTCGATATGTTTACGAGAGCGTGCGATGGTGACGGCATCGAGAAGTTTGAAGAAGTCAAAGTCGAGGTCGTCGAGCAATCTTTGCGTAGTACGCTCTTCGTTTGGCAGTTTAGACCACGAGTTGTATGTGGCTTGTGCGCGTCGGAATATGTCCTCTATAGGTCTGTCGGTATCGAGGAGTGGGTTGATGAGTTCTTGTCGTCCTTCGTAGGCGAGTTGAATCTGGTTCTTAAGGTCGTTGAAACGGTTGTTGACGGGAGTCGCAGACAGCATGAGTACCTTGGTCTTGACGCCTGAACGAATGATCTTGTTCATGAGTCGCAGGTAACGATTCTCGCGTGGGTTGTCGTCGTTCTCGTCGGTGGTGATTTTGCCGCCGTTGCGGAAGTTGTGACTCTCGTCGATGACAACAAGGTCGTAGTTACCCCAGTTGATCAACTCGAGGTTATAGCCATTGGATAGTCCGTGGTCGCGACTGAGGTCGGAGTGGAAAAGGACATCGTATCGTAGTCGGTCTTCAGCGATGGGGTTGTTTTTGTAGTTGGAGCGGTAGGTCTGCCAGTTCTCGTGCAGTTTCTTAGGGCAAAGTACTAGTACGGATTTGTTGCGGTTCTCGTAGTACTTGATGACGGAGAGTGCGGTGAAAGTCTTTCCAAGACCAACACTGTCGGCGAGTATGCAGCCGTTGTAGCGCTCCAGTTTATTGATGATGGCTAGGGCAGCGTCTTTTTGGAAGTTATAGAGTTTGTTCCATATCTTACTCTGCTTAAAGCCAGTTTTTTCGTTGGGTAGTACATCCTCGGAGATGTCCTGCAAGAACTCATGGAAGATGTTATAGAGTGTGACGAAATAGATGAACTCGGGTGCATTCTCACGATAGACGGTCTCGATATTATCAAGCACACGGTCGGTGACATCTTGCATCTTGTCTTTGTCGTTCCAGATGCCATTGAAATCCTGTATGAACTGCTGAGAGATGGGGCTACCCATCTTGGTTATCTGCGTAATGAGGTTATTACCCTGTTCACATCCGAGTTCGGCGGTGGTGAACTGATTAATAGGATAATAGACGAAGTCGTCGGTGTCGTTATGTAGAATGATTTGCCCGCCGATGGTCCTGTCGGTGGTGTTGGTTTTGAAATGGACTTTCTCCTTTATCCATTGTGCGCACTCGTGTGCGATGGCTTTCTGCGTGAGTTGGTTGCGCAGCCGTATCTCAAAGTCGGTGCCGTAGAGGTTTCGTTCGCGGTTGAGCTTGGGGATATAGAACTCGCGTTTCTCCTTAGCGGTCTTCTCAGTGTTGAAAGTAGGCGAGGTGAATAGGAACTGCAGTTCGTCTATCTGTTGCAGTTCATCACGTAGCGCCTCGAAAGCATATATAGAGAAGGAGGCAGCTGCAATCTCCAACTTGGCGTGTGGGCGTAGTTGCTGGCGCAGGTCGTCGATGAGTCGTCGGTTGGTATTATTGAATATAGAGATGTCCATATTAATTCCTAATTGGCTTGTCAGGTTACCACAATATCACTATTCAAATAAACAAACGCAATTATTTTGCAAAGATACGCATTTTTTCTCACATAAACAAGTGTAAAAAACAAACAAATTATTTGGGGGTAGAAAATTAGTGAAACGCCCTACCCTAGCGGGATTTCGTTGTTTTGGTTGAAAAGTTTTTGCGAAAGTTCTAGCGAAAGTATTGTCAATTCAGAAAAATATCGTACCTTTGCAGCCGAAAGTTTTGGCGAAAGTTCTTTCGCGTCTATTGTACATCGAAGTTTTGCGAAAAGTTTCGAAATGAACCCAAAAATTGGTAAAAATCGACCGACAAACTTCCAAAAAATGAACGACAAAAAAGGACCTTTTTCCGGAAACTTTCAAGAGAACTTTCGTAAAGAGTTACGTAAGTAATTAGTTGAAAAATTGAGTTGATGCACTGATTTGATGGGCATTCCAGAAAAATTAAAAAGTCGGTAAACTTTGATCATTTTTTACGCCTCATAAATCAACCCTGTATTAACCATTATTTAACTAAATTTTAACAGCGAAATAAACCAATTTATTTATTAATCAGCCTAAAAAACTGGCGAATGTATAGTCATTGAAGTCGGTTTAACTAATTGACAATCAAGGCGTTAGAGGCAAAAATCTGTCTTTTTCACGACAAAAATCGTCACGATTAGAGTGAAATCGCGGGTTCGAGTCCCGTCCGCACCGCAAAAGAAAGGTAACTCCTTGAAAGTCAATAAATTGCTTCAATCTCTGTACAGAGTTGAAGCAATTTGTTTAAGGTGGAAAGAAATTAAACCAAAAATTGAACAAAAAATGACCAAAAAATGGCGCAGACTGTCGGAAGTTGAAATCGTTGAGGTGCATTTGGCTGTTCGATAAGTTCACCGCCCCAATTTTCAAATCTTCAAATTTTCAAATAAACAATTCGGAACCTAAACACACTTTTAAATAATTTCTATTATGAAGACAACAAAACTTTTCGCAGCCATGTGCTGCACAGCAATGCTTTTCGCTGCGTGCGAAAAAGAAGAAGAAGGAACAAACGCATCTGCAAAAGACATTATTGTAGATGGCGTAACAGTGTCCGATTCCATCAATGGGCACTACTATGTTAATCTTGGCTTGAGCGTGAAATGGGCTACTTGCAACGTGGGCGCAACCAAACCTTCGGAGGCTGGCAACTATTACGCTTGGGGCGAAACTGAGACAAAAGAGACCTATAGCTGGTCGAACTACAAGTATGGTTCTGGTATGAATGCCCTGACCAAGTACTGCAACAATAGCATGTTTGGCACAGTGGACAACAAAACCACTCTTGAAGCAGAAGATGATGCAGCAACTGCCAATTTGGGTAACGAATGGCGCATGCCAACCAATGATGAATGGCAGGAGTTGATTGACAACTGCACTTGGGAATGGACTACCCTGAATGATGTAAATGGCTACATGCTGACAAGTAAGAAAAATGGTAACACGCTGTTTCTTCCTGCCGTGGGTTATCGCGCCGATGCTTCGCTGTACAACATGAACCACTGCTATTGGTCGAGTTCGCTCAATACGACTACTTGTAGTGGGCAATATCTGTATTTCAAATCTAATCAGTATGCCACGAACGACACTCAGCGTAGTTTTGGACAACCTGTTCGTGCTGTCGTGAAATAAATTCGTATTTGCATAAAAAAAATTGTAGGGACGTGCCATGGTGCGTCCCTACTTTCGTTTATGTCCACATAGAGGAGCGACTAGAATGCTGCGTTGCGTAGTTTTCGGGCGAATGATTATTCGCCCCTACGATTTAACATCTCAACTAGCAAGTTTTTTCAAAAGCATTGCTATCTTTGCAGCAGTTTTTAGATGAGAGTTGATAGGTTAGAAAACATAGACAAGAGCAGCCGATTTTCGACTGCTCTTGGTGTAATTCGTACAATAAGGCACAAATACGACTTTATGTCGGCAAAATTTCTACAAATAGATTTTTTTGCAGTAACTTTGCGGTCGAAAATTTTTGAAAACGTGAAATTCCACATAAAATGAAACGAACGATTTTCCCTTTGTTGATGCTGTTTTCGGTGGTGCTCACAGCGTGTCACAAAGATATTTTAAGCGATATTGATGGCTTGAAAGGCGATGTTACCGACCTGAAGACGCGCGTCGAGGCACTCGAAACGCTCTGCAAGCAGATGAACACCAACATCAGCGCATTACAAACTATAGTGAGCGCCATGCAGCAAAACGATGCCGTTGCGAGCGTAACACCAATAACCGAGGCGAGCGACACCACGGGCTACACCATCACTTTTGTGAGCGGAACAAGCATCACCCTGTATAATGGCACAAAAGGCAACGACGGCACTGCACCCACTATTGGCGTAAAAGCTGCCGACGATGGCACTTACTATTGGACCCTCAATGGCGAATTTCTGAAAGATAGCGACGGAAATCCCCTGCCCGTGACTGGCACTGATGGCACGGATGCCGTAGCGCCTTCACTCAAGATTGACGACGATGGCGACTGGTGCATATCGTACGATGGCGGCAACAATTGGCAAAAAATCGGGCAGGCCACGGGTGACTATGGCGACGCCATGATTCTGGGTCTCTACTACACCGACACCGAAATCACCTTTACGCTAAGCGACCAAACAGTGCTCACCCTGCCCCGCACCGGCATTGAACAATACTTCACCCTCACCTACTGCGCCAACAACGGCACTACTGCTGCCACCACCGACACCGTCTGGAGCCAGAAGATACTCACCATTAAGACCTGCACCTTCACCCGTGTGGGCTGTAAGTTCTCGGAGTGGAACACCAATGCCGACGGTACAGGGCATTCCATCACTGCCGGTGATAAACTTCAACTTACCCACAACGATACGCTCTATGCACAGTGGAACGGCATACCCTTCTCTGTTTCTGCGAACAAGAAAGTGATCTTCGCCCCAGGTAACCTGCAATACCAAGCCAGTACAAACACATGGCGCTTTGCAGAGCACCAGTACGACTATATCGGTGATGCCAATAGTAATATTTCATCCACTTATGATGGTTGGATAGACCTTCTCGGTTGGGGTACTGGTAATAACCCCACAGATACAAGTACATCGAATAGTGATTACTCAACTTTCACTGATTGGGGAACGAATGTGATTGATGGCTATGCTGCTAACACTTGGCGCACATTGACTGACGCGGAGTGGGACTATGTATTCAAAACTCGTACCAATGCAGGCGGTCTCTATGGC
>CAVHRT010000081.1:0-7713 GCA_963638355.1 Flexilinea sp.
ATATATAAATAGGGTGTAGTGCGTTCCACTTCCCTATTGCGCAGGGCGATGTAGTTTTTCAGTTTTTCGCGCAAATCTTCGCCGAAAGGCACAATGCGTTCTTTGCGTCGTTTTCCGAAAATTCGTATGGTATTTCGGTCAAAATCGATATCGGAATCTTTCAGCGAAATGAGTTCTGCAAGGCGCATTCCCGTTTGGTAAAAAGTCTCGATGATGGTCTCGTTGCGACACGCCTCAAAGGTAGTAACATTTTCCGACATATCCAAAAGATTGTCCAAATCTTTTTCAGAAAAAAATGTCGGAATTTTTTTGGGCGTTTTAGCAGCCACAATTCGCGCCGTGGGATCGACTTCGATGGCGTTTTGCCGTAGCAGAAATTTGTAGAACGAGCGCAGCGTGCTAAGCCTGCGATTGATGGTGGTTGCTTTGCATTTGGCATCGCGCATGGTCATGAGCCAGAGCCGAATATGCTCGGTGGTGGCGTGCGCAATGTCGTCGGTCAAGCTGCGTTCTGTCACAAATTGCGTGAACTGTTCGAGGTCTTTACGATACGACAAAACAGTACAAGAAGAGTAATTCTTCTCATACTGAATGTATTGCAGGAATTTTTCCGTCATGCCGATGTTGCTCCTTTTAGTTTTTTAGAACGTTTGGGCAACAACGCATCGGGCGTTGGAGCGATTACTCTTCGGCCTGCTGCAGGTGTTGCACGTAGATGGCGTGCATCTTCTCTTCGCGCTTTACAACCGAAGGTTTCTCGAATTGTTGACGGCGGCGAAGTTCTTTGACGACACCCGTCTTTTCAAATTTGCGTTTGAATTTTTTCAGGGCGCGTTCGATGTTGTCGCCTTCTTTTACTGGTACAATAATCATTGTAGAACTGTTATTTTTTAAGTTTTAGAATTTGCTTTTTTCGGACTGCAAAGGTAGTGCTTTTTTTTGCAGTGAACAAATTTTTCAGAAAAAATTATTCGTTTGTCTCCTCATTTTCGACTGGCACGGGGATTTTGGCGATTCTGCGCTCGTGACGTCCGCCTTCGAAATCGGTTTTGAAGAAGACATCGACCAGTTTCAGAGCCAAATCTTCGGGGATAAAACGCGCGGGCAGAGCCAATATGTTGGCATTGTTGTGCTGACGGGCGAGCGCAGCCAACTCTTCGTTCCAGCAGAGTGCCGAGCGAATGCCTTGGTGCTTGTTCACGGTCATGTTGATGCCGTTTCCGCTGCCACAGATGGCAATTCCGAAGTCGCATGCGCCATTTTCTACGGCTTTGGCCAGCGGATGAGCATAGTCGGCATAGTCGCAACTTTCGGTGCTATGCGTGCCAAAATCGTAGACGCTAGCGTTTTTCGACTCGAGCATCTCTTTCACTTTTTGCTTCAGTTCGAAGCCTGCATGGTCCGATGCAATGCCGATGCAGAGTTGATGTAGTGGTTTCATATCAAAAATTTCAGATTTCAGAATTCAGAATTCATGTTTTACATGATTTTTGTGCGCATTCTTAATTCTTAATTCATAATTCTTATTTCTCAAAGGCGTTCCAACCGCGAGCAACGATTTTGATTTCTTGTCCATCGCGGGTTACGAGTGCGCAACCTTCGGCTTGGGCGCAGGTGTGTCCGATAACGTGTACATTGTCGAGTTCCTTCATGCGATCGTGCAGTTCGAGCGGCACAGTAAAGAGCAGTTCGTAATCCTCGCCGCCGTTTATCGCCACGGTGGTCAGGTTCAGATTCATCTCTTCGGCCATAGTGGCAGTTACATAGTCGATTGGCAGGCGATCCTCGAAAATGCGGCAGCCCACGCCACTCTGTGTGCAGATATGCAGCAATTCCGACGAAAGTCCATCGGAAACGTCCATCATTGCGGTCGGAACGATTTTTTCTTTGGCGAGCATTTCCACAATGTCGCGGCGCGCTTCGGGCTTCAGTTGGCGCTCGATGATATACTCTTTTCCAGCAAAATCGGGTTGGAAGCCCTCCTCCACTTTTTTATCCTCGAACACACGTTTTTCGCGCTCAAGCAGTTGCAGTCCCATGTAGGCTGCGCCCAAATCGCCCGTCACGCAGATGAGTTGGTTGTTTTTTGCGCCGTTGCGGTAGACCACTTTGTCGGCATCGACCTCGCCCAAACAGGTGATGCTAATGGTGAGACCCGTGAGCGACGACGAAGTATCGCCACCGACAAGATCGACACCATATTGTTCGCACGCAAGACGAATGCCAGCGTAGAGTTCGTCGATTTGTTCCAAGCCAAAACGACCCGAAACTCCTAGAGCCACAAGCAGTTGCGTTGGGCGACCATTCATGGCGCAAATATCAGAAAAATTGACCATTGCCGCCTTGTAGCCGAGGTGTTTCAGCGGCGTGTAGGTGAGGTCGAAATGAATGCCCTCGAGCAGAATGTCGGTGGTGGCAAGCGCGCGTTTTTTGCCAAAATCGAGTACTGCGGCATCGTCGCCAACGCCCCGAGCCGACGATTTGTTAGTCAGTTCGATGCCCTCGGTGAGGTGTTTTATCAGTCCAAATTCGCCAAGCGAGTCAATTGTTTCCATCGAAAAATGTAAAATTTCAAAAATTGAACCGCAAAGATAGCAATTTTTGGCGAAATTGGCGCAATTTTTGCCGCAGATTGGCGAAAAATGAGTAATTTTGAAGTCAAAAACAAGCAAGGACGTGGCATGCCGCGTCCCTACAAACCCTTTACAAAATGACAAAAAAATTTCTGACTTGCGCCGCGGCACTTTTGTCGGTGCTGAACGCTGCGGCTAACGACGATTTTCCGATGTTGCAGATGCGCAAAATGAACCAATCGCTCTACATCATCAACGAACTTTATGTGGACACAGTGAAAGCCAACGAACTGGTTGAGACGGCCATCGAGAGCATTTTGGAGTCGCTCGATCCGCATTCGGCCTATATTCCCGCCAAAGAGGTGGAGAAGATGAACGCGCAAATCGACGGCAGTTTCGATGGCATCGGCATTCAGTTTCAGATATTGGAGGACACGCTCTATGTGATTCAGACCATCTCGGGCTGTCCCGCCGACAAAGTTGGCATGCTGCCTGGCGACAGAATTTTGGAGGTCGATGGGCGCAATATTGCAGGCAACAAGACGCCGCAATCGGACATCATGTCGCTCATTCGTGGCAAAGCGGGCAGCATGGTTCGCATCACAGTGAAACGCGCTGGCGTGCGCGAAAACATCGAGTTTGATGTGAAGCGCGGCAAAATTCCAGTCCATTCGCTCGACGCGGCCTACATGATTGCGCCAAACATCGGTTATGTGAAACTGAACAGTTTTTCGGCCACCACCGCCAGCGAATTTTCCGAAGCGATGAAAAAACTAACTGCGCAAGGCATGACGCGCCTGATGCTCGATTTGCAGGGCAACGGCGGTGGGCTGATGAGTGCGGCAATTGATTTGGCCGACGAATTTCTGGAAAATGGTCAGATGGTGGTCTACACCAAAGGGCGCAATTATCCGCAAAGCACGGCCTACGCCACCAGTCGCGGCAACTACGAAGACCTAGATGTGGTGGTGCTTGTCGACGAATATTCCGCTTCGGCGAGCGAAATTGTGGCAGGTGCGCTGCAGGATTGGGATCGCGCGACCATTGTCGGGCGTCGCACTTTTGGCAAAGGTTTGGTGCAGACGCCCGTGAAACTGATCGATGGCGCACAGATGCGACTGACCGTGGCGCGATACTACACGCCGAGCGGTCGCAACATTCAAAAGCCTTACAACGACGGCATCGAGGCGTATCACAAAGAACTTGAAAAACGCTACGAACATGGCGAATTTCTGGAAAAAGACAGCATCAATTTTCCCGATTCGCTGCAGTACAAAACGCTTCGCAAAGGGCGCACGGTGTACGGCGGAGGCGGCATCATGCCCGACATTTTTGTGCCGATCGACACCACGCGCTCCACGGCCTATTACCGCAACATTGTGGCAAAAGGCGCGATGAACAAGACCGTGCTGGAATTTATTGAGCAAAATCGCACCTCGCTGCTGAAAAAGTACAAAACATTCGACGAATTCAACAAAAATTTTGAAGTCGATGAAGCACTTTTAGCGCAACTGATTGCCAATGGCGAGCGTGCCGAAGTGAAGTTTAACCAAGAACAATTCGACGAGTCGAAAGCGTGGATCTGCCTGATAATGAAGGCGTTGATAGTGCGCGATCTCTACGACGATGGCGACTATTATCGCATTGTGAACCAAGAAAACAAGATTGTGCAGAAGGCGCTGGAGATTGTTTCTGATTAGAAAATTGCCCATTTGAAGATTTGAAAATTTGAAGATTAGGGCGGTGAGCCTGTCGAACCGCCTAATTATCAATTATCAATTGAAAAACTCCTAACTCCTAATTCCTAACTCCTAATTGAAAATGACCATCGCAATCATCGGACCTGAATCGACTGGCAAAACCACTCTGTGTGAGGCACTTAGCGAGCATTTTGGCTGCGAGTGGATTGCGGAGTATGCGCGCGGTTATGTGGAGCAACTCGGTCGCCCCTACACCTACGCCGATGTGGAACAAATTGCGCAAAAACAAGTGGAGCAACTGCATGATTATCAGCAAGATAGCAAAGAAAAATTGCTCCTACTCGACACCGATCTGATTATCACAAAAGTGTGGTTTGCGCATGTCTACGGTCGCATGCCCGAGTGGATCGACAGCGCCATTGCGGAGCAAAAAATCGACTTTTATCTGCTTCTGCAGCCCGACATTGCGTGGGAATACGACCCTGTGCGCGAAAATGGCGACAAGCGCGAGTTTTTTTACGATTGGTACAAGCGCGAAATTGAGCAAACTGGCATTCCATTTGCCGAGATTGGCGGACTTGGCTCGCAGCGCACACAAAATGCGATTGAGGCGATTGAAAAATTCAGCAAAAAATTTCGCTGAAAAATTTGTTTTCCAAAAAATAAAACGCTAAAATTGCAGAGCGAAAAAATTGAACTTCAACCTTAAATAAAATACGACTATGAACGTTCAAAACCTTATGAATGCGCTCGAGGCGAAACACCCAGGCGAGCGCGAGTATCTGCAGGCGGTGCGCGAAGTGTTGCTCTCAATCGAAGATGTGTACGCTCGTCACCCCGAATTTGAGAAGGCAAAAATCATCGAACGCATGGTAGAACCCGACCGCATCAGCACTTTCCGTGTGGCGTGGGTCGACGACCGCGGCGAGGTACAAACCAACCTCGGCTACCGCATTCAATTCAACAACGCCATTGGCCCATACAAAGGCGGATTGCGCTTCCACCCGTCGGTGAACCTGTCGATTTTGAAATTTCTCGGGTTTGAACAGACTTTCAAAAATGCGCTCACCACACTGCCAATGGGCGGTGGCAAAGGCGGAAGCGATTTCAACCCAAAAGGGAAATCGGATGCCGAAGTGATGCATTTTTGCCAAGCATTCATGCTCGAATTGTGGCGCCAAATAGGTCCCGACACCGATGTCCCAGCTGGCGACATTGGCGTGGGCGCACGCGAAATTGGCTATCTCTACGGCATGTACAAAAAATTGGCGCGCGAAAACACTGGCGTGCTTACGGGCAAAGGGCTTGAATACGGCGGATCGCTGGTTCGTCCCGAGGCCACAGGCTATGGCGCACTCTATTTCGTAAACCAAATGCTCGAGACGGCTGGTCATTCCATAAAAGGCAAAACCGTGGCTGTGTCGGGCTTCGGCAATGTGGCGTGGGGCGCAGTAACCAAAGCCACGCAACTCGGTGCAAAAGTGGTAACTATTTCAGGGCCTGACGGTTACATCTACGACGAAGATGGTATTTCGGGCGAAAAAATCGACTATATGCTCGAACTGCGTGCCTCGTGCAACGATGTGGTTGCGCCATACGCCGAGCGTTTCGGAGCAAAATTTGTGGCTGGTCACAAGCCATGGGAGGTGAAGGTTGACATTGCGCTGCCTTGTGCCACACAAAACGAGCTGAACGGTGACGACGCGCGTCAACTGATTGAAAATAAGACACTTTGCGTTGGCGAAGTCTCGAACATGGGCTGCACACCCGAGGCCATCGACCTGTTTATCGAACACAAGATGCTGTTCGCGCCTGGCAAAGCCGTGAACGCAGGCGGTGTGGCGACTTCGGGTTTGGAGATGACCCAAAACGCCATGCACATCAGCTGGGCAGCCGACGAAGTTGATCGCCGTTTGCACCAGATTATGGCCGACATTCATGCCCAATGCGTGAAAAACGGCAAAGAGCCAAACGGCTACATCAACTATGTGAAAGGCGCCAATGTGGCAGGTTTCCTGAAAGTAGCCAAAGCCATGCTCGCGCAAGGAATCGTCTGATTATCAGATTATTACAAAAATAAAAAACTCAGTTCGCTCTAGTGGGCGGGCTGAGTTTCTTTGTTTATAAGTTTCGAGATTTCGAATTATCTATTTGAAAATTTGAAAATTTGAAAATTGGGGGGAAATAATTATCAATTGTCAATTATCAACTATCAATTAAATTTCATCGCCTTGTAGGTCATCAACTGGTAGGCTAAGCGGGCGGCAAGATAGTCGGAGGCGTGCAGGTTTGGTTTGGGGCAGAGTTCCACAATGTCGAACGCCACCACATTGAAACGCTCGAAAAGTGGGCGCAGGAAATGCAAAACCTGAAAATACTGCAGTCCGCCTGGCTCGGGAGTGCCCGTAGCAGCCAAAATTCCCGTATCGAACACATCGAGGTCGATGGTGAGGTAGACATTCTGACTCAAAGTGCTGTAGGCGCGCTCCTCCCACGCCGCGTCGCGATCGAAATAGATATCTTTTGCCCAAAATATGCGTTTCGGATCGAAATTGTCTGTCTCCTCGATGCATTGGCTGCGAATGCCCACTTGCGTGATTTGCGCCACCTGTTTCGCCTGATTCATCACGCAGGCATGGTTCAGCGGCGAGCCTTCGTACGAGCGGCGCAGGTCGCTGTGCGCATCGAGTTGCAGCACGGTGAGATTCGGGAAACGCTTGGCTGCAGCACGAATTGCGCCAATGCTCACGGTGTGATTTCCGCCAATGGTTACAGGCGTTTTTCCATCATCGAGAAGTGCGCCAATGCGCTGCTCCACCGCATTGCAAAGCAGTTCGGGCGAGCGTTGTTCGTCCACGGGTGCAGCGGTGTGAATGCCGTGGCGATAGACCTCGGTTTTAGTTTCGGTGTCGTACCATTCGAGTTGCACCGAAGCCTCGAGCAATTTTTCTGGTCCGTGCTCGGCACCATGAACCCAACTGCTTGTGGCATCGTAAGGCACTGGCACGACCACAAATTTTGCCGTTTTATAATCAGAAAATGGCGATGAAAGTCCTGCAAAATTTTCCATAAAAAGTCGATTTTTTACTTTCTGCGATTGTGGCGATTGTCATTAAACGAGCGTTTGCCGCCTTTGAAGTCACGATGATCATCATCGAAATGGCGCGTACGGCGGTCGTCGGAATGAGCAAAATGCGGTTTATCGCCAAATTTTCTATCTTCGCGGCGATCGTCAAACTTTTTGCCACCAAATTTTCGGTTGCCAAACTTCTTATCTCCGAATTTCTTCTCGCCGAAGCGTTTTTCTCCCGATTTTTTATCACCGAAACGGCGCGGGCGCTCGTCATCGTCGTGATGGAATTTGCGCGGACGACGGTCAAATTTTTCCGTTTTTTCGCCCGATTTTTCCGATTTTCGTGGTTTTTCGTGACGATTTTCGT
>CAVHRT010000082.1:0-7480 GCA_963638355.1 Flexilinea sp.
CGCTCGGCAAACTAAAAACGAGTTTTCGTTTGCTCTCGCTTATCGCAAAAATTCAAATTTCAGATTGGGCAATCCAGAACCATCTGCAGGGATTTGCGTAATGCAATACTTTATGAACTTGATAAACTTTACAAACTTTCAGACTAAATTCGTATCTTTGCGGTGGAAAATTTTTCGGGAAAAAATGGAAAACAAACAGCAAATTATCGACGAAATTGCGCGGCTGAAACGCGAGAAAAATGCCGTGATAATGGCGCATTACTATCAACAAAACGACATTCAGGACATTGCCGATGTGATTGGCGACAGTCTGGCTTTGGCGCAGTGGGCGACCAAAAGCACGGCCGACATTTTGGTGGTTTGCGGCGTGCATTTCATGGGCGAAACGGCAAAAATTCTGTCGCCAGAAAAGAAAGTCTTAGTGCCAGACATGAACGCTGGTTGTTCGCTGGCCGACAGTTGCGATGCCGCTGATTTTGAGCAGTTTGTGAAGGCGCATCCCGACCACACAGTGATTTCGTATGTGAACACCACAGCCGCCGTGAAAGCCCTGACCGATGTGGTGGTAACGTCGAGCAATGCGCAAAAAATTGTCGAAAAATTTCCGAAAGATGCCAAACTGATTTTCGGTCCCGACCGCAATTTGGGCAGTTACATCAACAAGATTACAGGGCGCGAAATGCTGCTATGGAACGGTGCTTGCCATGTTCACGAGCAATTTTCGGTAGAAGGAATCGTGGCACTAAAAAAAGCCCACCCCAACGCCAAAGTGCTGGCTCACCCCGAGTGCAAAAATGTGGTCTTGATGCTGGCCGACGTGATTGGTTCCACGCAGAAACTGCTCGACTACGCTACGCAAAGTGCTGATACTGAGTTTCTTGTGGCGACCGAGAGCGGCATTCTGCACGAGATGCAAAAGCGCAATCCCGGCAAAACGTTCATTCCCATTCCGCCCGTCGACAGCACCTGCGGTTGCAACGAGTGCAACTTTATGAAACTGAACACGCTCGAAAAAGTGCGCGTCTGTCTGCTGCACGAATCGCCCGAAATTCACGTCGACGAAGCAATCCGCCAAAAGGCCGTGAAGCCCATTCTGAAGATGCTGGAGATGAGCAAGTAACGAGAATTAAGAATTTTGAATTAAGAATTAAGAATTTCTGGTTAGAAAGTTTCTAGGTTTGTAGCAACCCAAAACACTAAGAATCAAGCAATTACATCAGAACTCTACACTTTTTCGACCCTTCGTTTGACGAAATAGCACACTTTTTCGAGGCAAAGAGGAAATAATTTAACGACTTAATAAATCAATAACTTAATGTTTGGGGCATTGCGACCCCACTTTTGTGTCAATTTATTCGGTTATAACCGAATTTTTACCACATTTTTGTCGTAATATTTGGTCGTAACCGATTTTTTGAACTCTACCAAGCGCGCACTCTCAATTTCCTTTAGGAGCAGGTAAAAGGGACGCGGCGCGCCACGTCCCTACAAGCTTTGCGTAATCGCAGTTGGTTTTCTCTTAATTCTAAATTCTTAATTCTTAATTGCGCAAGCGATCGCCTGTTCTGCGCTGGTGCGAATTTGCTCGATGGTGAGATTTTCGGGGTAGATAGGCGGCAGAAAATCGACAGTGATTTTGGCGAAAAGGCGCGGCAATTTTATGCGTTTCAGCACGGCGCGCTCCGAACCACAAATGGCGACTGGCACTACAGGCACATTCAGTTCTTTGCTTAAAATGGCAAAACTGTCCTTGAAAGCAAGCATTTTGCCCGTTTTGGAGCGCGTGCCTTCGGGGAAAATGATGATGTTTTTGCCCTTGCCAAGCACCGCCGCCATCTGCTGCAACGACTCACGCACATTTTTGTTGATGTCCATGAGAATGACATTGTTTTTCGATGCCAAAAAGTGGGCTAATTTGCCGCGAAGATGCTTATCTTTGGCAAAAAAGAAGGTATTTCGCACCGTTTTGCCGCGCATTTTGGAGGTTATGAAATAACCGTCGAGCATGCTGCGATGGTTTGCCACAATGATGCACGGCTGCTGCGGCAGTTTTATTTTTCGTTGATTGCGCCCGCGATAGGTCAGCCCGATGAGCATCGACACAGTGCGGCTGCAAAACGCCTGAATGACGCCAGCGCGCGGCACCACAAAGTTCTGCACACGGTTCGAGAGAATCTCTTTCCAAGTAACCTTTTTGGCCTCGCCGTCGGTCTGGTGACCATTTTTCTCGATGTAATTGCTCAACTTGCCGAGCGTGCTTAGTTGGTCGAGTTGCGCTTCGTTCAGATTCACGCCGAAACGCGATTCCACAAAGGTGAGCAGTGCCACTTTGCCCAGCGAATCCATGGCGAGATCGATCTCGAAATCATCGTTTTCGCCCGCGTTCGAGTCGGTTTCTTTATCGATATAAGCCTTCAGCGCCAAATAGATTTCGCTGCGTGGCATGGTGTCGTCGGTGGCAGTTTTTTTGTGATCGTCGACGAGCTCCGCCAGTTTGAAACGCTGCAGTTTCATCAGGCGCGTTTTGGGCAGTTCGCCTGACACAATATGGAATTTTTTGATGCGTTTGTACGGCGCCACGCTCTGATTGTAGCGTGCAATCTCGTCCTTCAGCACGTCGTGCATGTTTTCGTTGGAATGATCGCGCACAGCCGAAAGTTGCGGCACAATGACGCATTGCAGCACCGAATCTTTCAAGAAAACGCCCACCTCTTTGACGCATGGCGAAAGGCGTTCGATGGCCTCCTCCACCTCGGCAGGATTGATGTTTTTGCCGTTTGGCGTTACGATTATCTCCTTAATTCGCCCAGTGAGTTTCAGGCCTTTGGTTGGCGACAGTTCACCCATATCGCCCGTGTGCAGCCAGCCGTCGCGAATAATGTCGGCAGTTTCGTCGGGGCGATTGTAATAGCCCTGCATCACATTGTCGCCGCGCACACAGACTTCGCCATTTTCATCGATTTTCACTTCAATATTCGGCAGCGGCTCGCCAGCGTAGCCCACTTGCACATTCCACGGTCGCGTGAAACTGATCATCGGCGCAGTTTCGGTCATTCCATAACCCTCGAGCACCGTGAAACCAAGCGTTTTGAAAATTCGTCCGATTTCGGTTGGCAAGGCAGCACCGCCACTCACCAGAAAATCAATGTGACCGCCAAATTTCTTGTGGACTTTGGCAAAAATGCGTCGCGAAAGTCGTGGTGAACCGATTTTCTGCATCAATTTGAAGATGGCACGCGTAAGGCGCGAGGCGTTTATCTGTGCCATAATGCCCTTCGACAGCAGTTCGTAGAGCCGCGGCACACCGATGATGATGTTGATTCGTCCATCGACCAGCGTTTTCAGAATACTATCGGCGTTCAGTCCATCGGCCATGGCGACGGTTTGTCCCATGTAGAGCGGTGCCACCAGCGATCCCATCAGCGGAAAAGCGTGATGCAACGGCAGCAAAATCATAGTGTTGCGCTCGGGCGTGAAAATCGGCACATCGCGCGACACCGAATGCACATTGAACATGGCATTTTTGTACGACAGCATCACACCTTTTGGCGAACCCGTAGTTCCCGAAGTGTAGATGATGAGCATGGTGCGCTCGTCGTTGTCGAAAAGAACTGGTGTAATCACCTCATTATCAACATCTTGCAAATCAATATCTGATTCTGTGAGAATGCTGCACGAGAAATCAATTTGCTTCGAAGCCTGCTCCACAACAGCGCGTTTTGCAGACGAAGTGAAGATTATTTCGGGGCGACAATCGTTCAAGATGTACGCCAATTCGCCAACAGTCGATGCGCAATCGACTGGGACAGTGACGGCACCACAGCGCACGCTGCCATAGAAAGCGAAAATCCACGCAGGCGAATTTTCGGCGAAAATCAGTATTTTTTGTGGAGTGCCATCAGCAGCAAACGCCCTGCCATAGCGGGCTGAGCGTTGCAAAAGTTGTGCGTACGAATAACGTTCGTCGCGAAAAATGATGGCAGTTTTATTGTGTTCTGAAAGTAATTCCATAAACCTAAACTGAACAAAACCAAGCCCGCCGCAGAATTGCAGCGCAGTTTAGCCTTGTGTGAAACCATAAATATGGTGTATGTGCAGAATGCCGATGATGGGCGCGTCTGGCTCGTCTTTTTCCACCACAGCGAGGGTGGTTATTTTGTAGCGATCCATCATTTCCAGCGCATCGTTCACCATCATGTCGGCGGCAATGCGCTTGAAACCAACGCTCATGAAATCGGCTGCGCGCAGGGTTTTCAGGTCGTCGAAACGCTGTGCTGCGCGCCTTATGTCGCCATCGGTGATGATACCAACCACGCGTGCTGCCGCATTTTTCACCATGGTGATGCCGAGTTTTTTCAGGCTCACTTCGGCTATCACATCTTTGAAAAGCGTATCTTCCGAAACCATCGGCACCACAGTGGTCATGCAGTCCTTCACTTGCGTGAGCATGCGCCGTCCGAGCGCACCGCCTGGGTGATAGAGCGCGAAATTTTCGGGTTTGAAGTCACGTTTTTCCATCAGGCAGACCGTAAGCGCATCGCCCATTACGAGTGCCGCCGTGGTCGAGGTTGTTGGAGCAAGACCGATTTTGCAAGCTTCGCGCTCCACATGCACATCAATCACATAGTCGCTCTGTTGCGCGAGCGTGGAGCGTTTGTCGCCAGTCATCGCCACTATAGGGCAACCCATTTTTTTCAGATTGCGCACCACATTCAGTATCTCGTCCGATTCGCCGCTGTTCGAGATGGCGATGACCACATCGCCGCGCACCACCATGCCAAGATCGCCGTGAAGCGCCTCAGCAGCGTTGATAAAGACGGCTGGTGTGCCTGTCGATGCCAACGATGCAGCAATTTTTTTGCCGATAATGCCCGTCTTGCCGATGCCGGTAAGCACCACTTTGCCCTTGTGAGCGTAGATGAGTTCCACCACCTGACGCATTTCGTCGCCAATGCGCTGCCCCACCTTGCTTATCTGCTCCATCTCTATCTGGAACACCTCTTTGCTGCGTGCTACTATATCGAGATCCATGTTTTTCTCTTCGAGATTTCAAATTTCAAATTTCAGATTGATTTTGCTTTCCACATCGGGCTGCGAAATTATCAATTATCAATTGTCAATTATCAATTAAAAAATTCCTAACTCCTCACTCCTAATTTCTAACTTTCTTCGTGATTTCATCAATTTCGATGGCGTGCTGAAGGATTGGTCGTATGTCGCTCAGTTTCAGTTGATTAGCAGCATCACTCCATGCTTCGTCGGGATTGGGATGTACTTCTGCGAAAATGGCATCGACACCAACGGCCAAAGCGGCGTTCATCAGGTATGGCGCCATATCGCGGTTGCCGCCCGTCGATGAGCCATTGCCACCCGGCTTCTGCACCGAGTGCGTAGCGTCGAACACCACAGGGTGCCCGTAGGTGCGCATCTCTACCAAACCCGTCATGTCGACCACCAGATTGTTGTAGCCAAACGACGAGCCACGTTCGCAGAGCATCACATTTTCGTTTCCCGTCGATACGACTTTGGCCACCACCTGCTTCATGTCCCACGGTGCCATGAACTGTCCTTTCTTCACATTCACAATCTTACCCGTGCGAGCCGCTGCCAACAGCAGATCGGTCTGGCGCGAAAGGAATGCTGGAATTTGCAGTACATCGACCACCTGAGCCACAGGCGCACATTGCCAACACTCGTGAACATCGGTAACGAGCGGCAAGTCGAGTTCGGTGCGCACCTTTTGCAAAATGCGCAAACCTTCGTCCATGCCCACGCCGCGCGGCGAATTGCACGAGGTGCGGTTGGCTTTGTCGAACGAGGCTTTAAAGATGAGATCGATGTCCAAGTCGCCACACACGCGTTTGAGCGCCTCGGCGGTCTGCATCACCATGCTTTCACCCTCGATGACACACGGACCAGCCAGCAACACAAACCGTCTGCCGCCACCAATCGTAAAACGGCCGTCAACCGAAATCTCTTTCATCGTCGTCGACACCGATTATTTATTTGCTATCCAAGCCTCGATCCAATCGACTTGCATGCGACCCTCGCCACCTTTTTGGTTTTGCGAGATGAACGCGCTCAACATCGGGAACAATGGTTCGGTTGGCACGCCTTCGGTGGTGCGCAACACTTCAATGTTGTTGATGCGCCAAATCAGCTCTTTTTCGGTCCATTCGAGCGAATAGATGTAGTAATCGCTCAGTTTCAAGCCAGTAACTTTGGTCGAGGTGTATTTTTGTTCGAATTTGGTTGCCCAATGCGTGCCGACTTCAATCGATTTGCCATCGCAAACGGCAATGTTGATGTGCGGCAAAATGCGTTCGCCCGTGAGCCAGAAAGCCTGCGTGAGGTCTTTGCCCTCGAAACGAATTTTTGCGCGGAAATAACCGCCTTTTTGCCAAACGCCCTTGGTTCCATGCAGCACATCGGAAGTGAATTCGAACTGATGATTGACAAAACCGCGCGTCTTGTCCCACGCTAGCGCCAATTTGCGTTCGCGACGCGTTACAATGCTCAGTTCGCCCGCCACAACGCTGGTGTTGTCGCCATTGTTGTTGGCCTGTTTTTCGTTCGTAAACGAGTGATTTCCAACGAATTTATCGCCTGGATAGTTGAAACCGCTCTCCCAGCGCGAAGCATTGAGCGAGTTCCAATCGAAACTATCGAAGAAAGTCTGATGATATTGGCGCAGACGAGCAAATTTTGTGCTATCGATCGACTCGTAGAATTTGATATCCTCGTTGCGCGCCAAATCGTTGAAACGACGCTCGATGGCGGCTTCTTCGGTCTTTTCCCAGCGGTGCGGATTGCTCCAAAAAGCGTTCGCCTCCTTAAATTCAGGCGTCGAAACCTTCTCGCGCAGTGATTCAAACTCTTTTATGACATACGAATTATGAAAACGCATATAACTCTTGAATTCAGCGGTACGCTCAAACTTCTTCCAACGGCGCAACTCCGGATTTTTGAGCAATGCGCTTATCTTGCCAAGCAAAACATAGTCAGCCGAATTGCGAAACTCCAGATACTCAGCCAGTTGCGGATCGTCAAGAATTTTGTAATAACGAGCAATTTTGCTGTTGTTGTTCAGACGATTGAATTTCTGCAAATCGCGATACTCCTGCGTGTCGCGGTACTTGCGGTTCACAAGCGTCTTCTTTTTCTCCTGAAATTCGGCGGAGCGCACCTTTTCGAACAACTCGCGGTATTCGGCAAGTTCTTTCGATGCCTCGATGTCGCAATAGCGCTTAAAATCAGCGGTTAACACGGCAAATTCTGCCTCCATTTTGGCAGTGCTCTTCATTTGCCCTAAAATTCGTTTCCAAAAAAGATTCATAATTTTAAAGATTTATTTAGTTAAGTTATTGTTCCATTTTAGTCGCAAGTAGCAAGATATGAGTCGCAAGATTTAGTTTCTGCAATTTAGAAAATTGTCAATTATCATTTAATCCTTCGATCCAAGCGGTGCATTCGTCTATAT
>CAVHRT010000083.1:0-7427 GCA_963638355.1 Flexilinea sp.
GATTGGAGCTCTTCGTTTTCGTTTTTGTTTTGCATAAAAACTTAAGTTTTTTGCCCGCCAGCCTCCCCAAACAAGCGTGTTTTGTAAAAAAAATGTTCACTATTGGGCATAAAAAAAGCGTGGGAGTCTGTACTGTTACTCGTCTCACGATTCAAGGCCTTCACATTGCCCAAGCAGGAAGATGAGCAACGCAGAAAGCCCACGCCCAATGCTGCACACACCAAGGCACACAGCACTGCTAGCAGGCATCTACAGTTGCTTTGTTTCTCCTACTTTTTGAATTTGTGAAGTTCTGAATCGTCGAAACAAAGCGTTAGTAAACGCTTTAAAATATGTCCGTTTTCACCCCGCCACCCAAGTGGGCTTCTGCGGTAGTGTAAAACAGTTGCAAATTTACGTATTATTTTTTACATGGCAAAGGAATTTTGAAATTTTTTTACGGAGTAAAGAATTAAGACGGGGCTCTGCAAAATAGGTGTAGAAAACAAAAGAACCGCAACTTTCGCTGCGGTTCTCATTATTTATGTTTTTCTTGTCAAATCTTCTTGAAAAGGCGCACGGCATTGCCATAGGCCACATCGGCATAGTTGCGGCAAGCCACCTCTTTTTGGTTGAAGTCGAGCCAGTAGCCAACCGAACTGCCTTCCCAGCAATTTTCTTCGTCAAGGTCGCAAAGCCAGTAATAACCAGCATATCCGTCTCTCACTTTGGCACCCCAACGCAGACCCGTTGCAGGCAAGAAAGCAGCGCCAGCCTGCTCCATCAGCGTCCACTGCTCGGCAGTATAGGTGTTGTGCGTGTAGCCATCGCGGTTATCGTTGTTGTAACGCCAGCTGTCAGCATTTTCGCCCTCGAGCACATAGCCATGCTCTATGCTTGGGTTGAATGTTAACCCTTCGGGCAATGTCCAATTGTCGGGCAGCACTATCAGACCTTTGATGCCTTCCACTGTGCCACAAGCAAACAGTTTATCGGCATTCGGACGCGTGTAGAGAATGTAGGTCCACTCGAGGTGCGACGGTGTGTACCAAGTGTCGGCGGCGTCGCTACCAATGGCGTTCGTGCCCCAATCGACAAATTTGGAGTAGAACGAGTTGTAGTTGGCGGCGTCGGAATAGCTGATGTGCTGCGTAGGATTTGCGCCCGTGCCGTAGCCAAACAGGTCGATCCAGCCATCGTATGTGTCGCTAATGTTCGCATTCAGCGCACCAATGGTGTCGTACTGATGCTCGGCAAAGCGAAATTCATCGGTACTAGCACGATATTGCAGGTTGCCCGGCGCAATCAGCACTTTCTGTGTGGCCGAAACCATGAAACCCTCTTCGGGAAGCACCACATTGTTTTTGTCATCGTCTTTTTTGCAACCAAAGACGATTAGGCTCAGCACTACCAAGCCTAGATAATTCACAATCTTTTTCATTTGTTTATAAATTTACTTAAAACCATTTTCTGAAAAGAGAAAGGGCATGTTCCGCAAAATTATCATATTTCACAGAACACACCCATTTTCTATCGTTTACAGCGATTATTTATTCTCGCCAGCAGTCCAATCGGTTTGGAGCATGCGCAAGTAGCTGCGATAGCGCCACTGTGCGTTCTCTTGTGCCGCGCGGAACAGGTCGGCGGCTTCGTTTGGATACTGTTTCATTACGCTAGCAAAGCGCACTTCGCCTTTCAGGTAGTCGGCAAATTTGTCCCACTGTGGCTCTTTCGAATCGAGCGTGAACGGATTCTTGCCTTCGGCCTCGAGCGTTGGGTTGTAGCGCCACAAGTGCCAGTAACCGCATTCAACGGCTTTGGCCTCTTCGGCTTGGCTCTTGCCCATGCCTGCTTTCAGACCGTGGTTGATGCAAGGTGCGTAAGCAATCACAAGCGATGGACCATTGTAGGCTTCGGCCTCGCGCAGGGCTTTGAGCGTCTGTGCTTGGTCGGCGCCCATGGCAATCTGAGCCACATAAACATAGCCATAGGTTGTGGCAATCATGCCAAGGTCTTTTTTGCGAACGCGTTTGCCAGCAGCGGCAAATTTAGCGATAGCGCCAAGTGGCGTTGCTTTCGAGGCTTGACCGCCCGTGTTAGAATAGACTTCGGTATCGAGAACGAGAATGTTTACATCTTCGCCCGAAGCTATCACGTGGTCGAGTCCGCCGTAGCCTATGTCGTAACTTGCGCCATCGCCACCGATAATCCACTGACTGCGTTTTACAAGATGATCTTTGTATTTCAGAATCTCGCAGCACTTGTCGCAACCGCAGGCTTCGCAGGCTGCCACAATTGGCTCGTAGAGGCGTTTTGTTACGTCGGCATCGTTCTTGTTGTCGATCCACTCGCGGAACATGGCTTTCAGCTCGTCGGAGCAGCATGTGCAGGCTTGAGCCTCTTCCATCAGGCGGGCAAGGCGTGCTTTAATCTTCTTGTGAGCAATCTGCATTCCGAGACCGTATTCGCAGAAATCTTCGAACAGCGAGTTCGACCATGCTGGACCGTGTCCTTTCTCGTTGGTGGTGTAAGGTGTGCTTGGCACCGAACCTGAATAGATTGATGTGCAACCCGTGGCGTTGGCGGCAATTTCGCGGTCGCCAAAGAGCTGCGAAATCAGTTTCAGATAGGGTGTTTCGCCGCAACCCGAGCAAGCGCCCGAGAACTCGAACAGTGGCGTAGCAAATTGGCTGTTCTTCACATTCGATTTGATGTCGACCAAATCCTGCTTTGTCTTCACATTTTCTACGCAGTAGTTCCAATTTTCGGCCTCTGCCATTTGGCTTTCGAGATCGACCATGGTGAGTGCTTTGCCAAGTTTTGGATTGCCCGGGCAAACATCTACACAGTTGCCGCAGCCGAGGCAGTCCATCACGCCAACTTGCATGCGGAAATACATGCCTTTCATGGCGGCTGGTGCTTTCATTTCGATCATGTCGGCATGCAAGCCTTCGTGTTCTTTCTCGTCGAGAACGAATGGGCGAATGCAAGCGTGAGGACAAACATAGGCGCATTTGTTACACTGAATACAATTTTCGGCATTCCAAGCGGGAACGAATGCGCTCACGCCGCGTTTCTCGTATTTGGCTGTGCCAGCCCGCCAAGTACCATCTTCGATGCCTTTGAAGGCCGAAACGGGCAGCAAATCGCCATCTTGAGCGTTGATTGAGCGAACCACTTTGTTGATGAAGTCGTCGCCATCGTTGTAGACGCGTGGTTGCTCTTCGAGTGCGCTCCAAGCGGGATCGATGTCGAGCTTGTGATATTCGCCACCACGATCGACGGCAGCGTAGTTTTTGTTAACCACATCTTCGCCCTTCTTGCCATACGATTTCACGATGAAGTGCTTCATCTCCTCTACCGCTTTCTCGACAGGAATTACGCCTGTGATGCGGAAGAATGCCGATTGCAGAATGGTGTTTGTACGGTTGCCGAGTCCAATCTCCTGCGCAATTTTGGTTGCGTTGATGTAGTAAACGGTGATGTTGTTGTCGGCAAAGTATTTTTTCACTTTGTTAGGCAGATTGCGTTTCAGCTCGTCGCCGTCCCAAATAGTGTTGAGCAGGAAAGTGCCGTTCTTTTGCAGTCCGCGCGTTACGTCGTACATGTGCAGATAGGCCTGAACGTGGCATGCCACGAAGTTTGGCGTGGTTACCAAGTAGGTCGAGTGAATTGGCTCGTCGCCAAAGCGCAAGTGCGAGCAGGTGAAACCGCCCGATTTTTTCGAGTCGTACGAGAAATAGGCTTGGCAATATTTATCGGTGGTGTCGCCAATAATTTTCACCGAGTTTTTGTTTGCACCAACCGTGCCATCGGCTCCCAGACCGTAGAATTTGGCTTGGAACATGCCTTTGCCGCCCATGGCAATCTCTTCGCCCAGTGGCAGCGAGGTGAATGTAACATCGTCGTTGATACCGAGCGTGAAGTGATTTTTAGGCGTTGGCAGAGCCAGATTGTCGTAAACGGCCATCATCTGAGCAGGCGTGGTGTCGTTGCTGCCGAGGCCGTAGCGGCCGCCAACCACTTCGATGTGTCCAAGGCCGAGTTCTTGCAGTGCATCTTTCACATCGAGATAGAGCGGTTCGCCGTTTGCGCCGGGTTCTTTGGTGCGGTCGAGCACGCAGATGCGTTTTGCGGTAGCAGGAATTGCCTCTTTCAGGTATTTCAGCGAGAATGGGCGATAGAGGTGCACGTTTATCATGCCGATTTTTTCGCCTTTGCGATGGTCTATCACTTCGCGCAAGCATTCGCAAGCCGACCCCATGCAGATGACGATGTTTTCGGCATCGGGTGCGCCATAGTAGCTGAATGGGCGATATTTACGACCCGTGATTTTGCTGATTTCGTCCATGTAGTCCGAAACGATGTCGGCCACTTGGTTGTAATACGGATTGCTGCTCTCGCGGTGTGTGAAGAACACATCGGGGTTTTCGGCCATGCCGCGCATTTCGGGGCGCATTGGGCTGAGAGCGCGATTGCGGAACGCCTGCAATGCCTCTTGGTCAACCAGCGGACGCAGATCTTCTTGATCGATCACCTCAATTTTCTGATACTCGTGCGATGTGCGGAAGCCATCGAAGAAGTTGAGGAACGGCACGCGCGATTTGATGGTTGCCAAGTGAGCCACACCAGCCAAATCCATCACCTCTTGCACCGAGCCTTCGGCCAACATGGCGAAACCGGTCTGACGGCAAGCCATCACATCTTGATGGTCGCCAAAGATGCACAGCACGTGGCTAGCCAGCGTGCGCGCCGAAACATGGAAAACCGTTGGCAGCAGTTCGCCAGCAATTTTGTACATGTTAGGAATCATCAGCAGCAAGCCCTGCGATGCGGTGAAAGTGGTGGTGAGCGCACCAGCCTGCAACGAACCATGAACGGCTCCAGCAGCACCCGCTTCCGACTGCATCTCTTGCACGGTTACAGTCTCGCCAAACATGTTTTTACGACCCTGAGCCGACCATTCGTCGACATTTTCGGCCATCGGCGACGACGGCGTAATTGGGTAGATGGCAGCCACTTCGGTGAACATGTACGCAACATGCGCAGCCGCAGCGTTACCATCACACGTCATAAATTTCTTTTCTTTTGCCATAGTTTTTTAAGTATACTTTTGTTTAGATTTTCCAAGAACAAAGGGCATAGAGCATAGATTTGCCGCTATGTATACGCAAAATTTGTGCAAAATTACTTTTTTTCGCTCGAACAACCTAATTTTATCGGCAAAAAATATGAACAATAAAAAACTATGACTATTGACGGTGACTATGACTATTTAGCCAACTGCGGTGACACAGGAGGACGCACGCGGTGCGTCCCTACTTTATGAACTTTCCAACTCTTACTGACTTTCAAACTAAATTCGTACCTTTGCAGCGGAAAAAAATCAGCATAAAAATATGAAAAAACGATTTCTTGCGTTAAGTTTGATGGCTCTGGCGGCATTGCCTGCTGCAGCAGTCGACTGGTACATGGGTTTCGAGGGCGGCTACAACTACAACGACTTCAGCATCGACCAAAACTACGCTTACGACATGCGCTACAAAGGCGCTGGCGGCATCACCGTGGGCATTCCCATTCGCATGGAGGCGGTGAATTGGTTCGCACTGCAAGTTGATGTGGAATACACGCAAAAAAACCACAAAATGTACCGTACGCAAAAATACGAAGAACTCTACACCAACACCACCAACCACTATCTGCAACTGCCCGTGCTGCTCAATTTTTCGTTTGGCGGCGAAAAAATACGCGGTTACATTGGCGTGGGCGGCTATGTAGGCTGTTGGTTGGCAAGTCACCGCGAAGGCAATACGCTGGCGGTTAGCAATGTGGTGACCAACAAACTCGGCGGCAACTATTACGCTTTCGACGAATATCGCAAGCTCGACAACAGTCACGATCAACGCTGCGACGCTGGTTTGGCCGCCAATCTTGGCATTCGCATAAAAATTGACGACCGCATGGTTTTTCATGCCGAAACCGATTTTCTGTACGGGCTCGTTAGCACTGAAAAAACTAAAGGTCAGGTATCGCCCACTCCGCGCTACAACAGCACCTACGCTGTGCAGATTGGCCTCACATTCTCGCTCGACAAAAAGACCTATGCCAAATATAAATCAGCAAAAATCGAAAAATGATGAAACGCTACACACTCTTTATATTTGCTGCATTGATGCTGGTTGCAACGGCTTGCCGCGATCATAGTTTGGACCTTACGAACCCCAACAACGTCACCTACACCAAGCCTTCGGAACAGTTCAAAGCCATTTGGAATGGAATAAACAACAGTTATGCCTTTTGGGACATCGATCCGACCGATTGGGACGCCATCTACGACGAATATCTGCCACTTTTCTACGCTCTCGATGACGTTGCCAGCTCAGGCGACACCATTCCGACGGAGAAATTGGAAAGTTATTACACCGAAATCTGCCGAAATTTCATCGACCACCATATGGCCATTTTGTTGAAAAATCAATGGCGGGGCACTAACGATGAACAAAAAATCAAGATTTCGCCAAGCACCATGGAGGCAAAAACGCGCAACTACTATCACGAAAGATATGGCGATTCGTTGGTGATAAATTGCGTTGCAAACCTCGCCAATACGGAATACATTTACGCTTGCGACAAGGAGAAAAACAGCATTCTTGTGGCCAATATCGATGGCGTGGCCTATATGAAATTGTCGGATTACATGCTCACTGGAATGGATTACAAAAGCGATTCACTGTCGGTTGCGATAATGAGTGCATACGACAAATTCTACGAGATGTTGCAAGCTGATGATCTGAAAGGCGTCATTCTCGACAATCGTGGCAATGGCGGCGGTTACATAGCAGACCTGAATTATGTGATTACGCCATTCATCGATGGCGACCTGAAAATTGGCGATACGCGCCGCAAAGAGGGACTCGGGCGCTACGACTATTCGCCGTGGATTCCGTTCATTGCACACGACAACGATTCGCTATCGGTTACCGATGTTACGATTGTGGCGCTGGCCGACATCAATTCCGTGAGCATGGGCGAGATAACCACTTACGCTATTTCGTTGCTGCCAAACGGCTGCGTGGTAGGCGAACGCACTTGGGGCGGAAATGGTCCGCTATTGAGCGATTTCGATATTAACTACGGCGGCACCTTCGGCGATCGCACACTCGAAAAAGTCTCGCACTTCGTCTACACCTCGACCGATGTGTTGCGCCTAGCCGACGGCGAAATTCACGAAGGCAAAGGCATTACGCCAAACATCGAAGTGCTTTACGATGACGATCAAATGCAGGCTGGCACCGATGTGCAACTGAATGCCGCACTGGATTATATTCTGCGTTGAGAAGTTGATTAGTTGACGAGTTGAAAAGTTTAACGCTTTAGTCAGAGCCTGTGAGGTTCATTTCTAATTTTTCATTTGAAAATTTGAAGATTTGAAGATTATGAGCAACTGC
>CAVHRT010000084.1:0-7422 GCA_963638355.1 Flexilinea sp.
CTTAATCGCAAAATTGGTTCGTTTCTTTTGGTCGTCAAAAGAAATGAACGAAAAACAGCACAGACGCACGCGGTACGTCCCTACCCTTTATTCAATCCATCAAACCCAGTTTAACCTCCTGAATAACAATGCTTTTCAAAATTTATTTACGCAGTTGGCAATTTTTAGTTAAATACATCAAACAAAAATAGCGAACGTAAAAAAAATCCGCATAACTCATCAGAGTTACACGGATCTTTCTATTTGCGTTTCTCGGAAGGAGAATTACTTCACTTCTTCGAAGTCGGCATCTTGCACATCGTCGTTGCTAGCCTTACCGCCCTGCTGCTGCGTGGCATTGAAGTCAGGACCAGCCTGCTGACCGCCTTGCTGTTGAGCGTTGGTAGCATTGTACATCTGCTCGCTGGCAGCGTGGAATGCAGCGTTCAGAGCCTCCATAGCGCGATCGATTCCAGCAACATCTTGCGCCTTGTGAGCCGCCTTCAAATCCTCGAGAGCCTTTTCGATAGGCGCTTTCTTGTCGGCAGGAATCTTGTCGCCCAACTCTTTCAGCTGCTTTTCGGTTTGGAAAATCATGCTGTCGGCTTGGTTCAGTTTGTCGACGCGCTCACGCTCTTTCTTGTCGGCATCGGCGTTGGCTTCAGCCTCGGCTTTCATGCGTTTGATCTCGTCTTCGCTCAGACCGCTCGATGCTTCGATACGAATGGTCTGCTCTTTGCCCGTGGCTTTATCTTTGGCCGAAACTTTCAGAATGCCGTTGGCATCGATATCGAAAGTAACTTCGATTTGTGGAACGCCACGCGGAGCTGCGGGTATGCCATCGAGGTTGAACATGCCAATCTGTTTGTTCTGGCTTGCCATTGGACGCTCGCCTTGCAGCACGTTGATTTGTACCGAAGGTTGATTGTCGCTCGCCGTGGAGAACACTTCCGATTTCTTGGTAGGAATGGTGGTGTTGGCGTCGATCAACTTGGTCATTACACCGCCCATGGTTTCGATACCAAGGCTCAGAGGCGTAACATCTAGCAGCAGCACATCTTTCACTTCGCCCGTGAGAACGCCGCCTTGAATGGCTGCGCCGATGGCCACAACTTCGTCGGGGTTAACGCCTTTCGACGGAACTTTTCCGAAGAACTTCTCTACCAAAGTTTGAATGGCAGGAATACGCGTTGAACCGCCTACAAGAATAACCTCGTCGATGTCAGATTTGCTCAAACCTGCAGCGTTCAAAGCGTTTTCGCAAGGAACAAGGCAAGCCTGAATCAGATGATCGCACAGTTGCTCAAATTTGGCACGAGTCAAAGTCTTAACCAAGTGTTTCGGCGTGTTGTTCACCGTGGTGATGTATGGCAAGTTGATTTCGGTCGAAGTGGAACTCGAAAGTTCGATTTTCGCCTTTTCAGCAGCCTCTTTCAAGCGTTGTTGAGCCATTGGATCTTGCAACAGATCGACGCCCTCTTCGTTTTTGAATTCGTCGGCCAACCATTTGATTATTTCGTGATCGAAGTCGTCGCCGCCAAGGTGCGTATCGCCATTGGTCGATTTTACTTCGAAAACGCCGTCGCCAAGTTCAAGAATTGAGATATCGAACGTGCCGCCACCAAGGTCGAACACAGCGATTTTCATATTTTTGTTCGATTTGTCGAGACCGTAGGCCAATGCAGCAGCTGTTGGCTCGTTCACAATACGACGAACTTTCAGACCAGCAATTTCGCCCGCCTCTTTGGTGGCTTGGCGTTGTGCATCGCTAAAGTAGGCTGGCACGGTGATTACGGCTTCGGTAACCTCTTGTCCCAGATAATCCTCGGCAGTTTTCTTCATTTTTTGAAGAATCATGGCCGAAATCTCTTGTGGCGTGTAGAGGCGTCCGTCGATGTCGACGCGCGCTGTGTTGTTGTCGCCACGCACCACTTTGTAAGGCACGCGTTCAATCTCTTTGGTCACGCGGTCGTAGGTTTCGCCCATGAAACGCTTGATGGAGTAGATTGTTTTGTGCGGATTTGTAATTGCTTGACGTTTAGCAGGATCACCCACTTTGCGTTCGCCACCATCGATGAATGCTACTACCGAAGGCGTTGTACGTTTGCCTTCGCTGTTTGCTATCACGACTGGCTCATTACCTTCGAGCACTGCCACACACGAGTTGGTCGTACCCAAGTCAATACCAATAATTTTTCCCATAGTTGTATGATTTTTTTGTTAATAATCGAGTTTTCATTCGCATTCGCTTGCGCAAATACACTTTTGCCAAAGCAAACCCCGTGCCAGAGCATTTTTGAGCAAACAGACTGACATTTTGGCAGATTTTGGATAGAATAAAGACAAAAGAGTAAGGACAAAAGACACGGCGGTGCAAAAAATCCGCTGAAATGTTTGTCATTTTCAAAAAAAGTCGTACATTTGCAAAGGTTTCACTATCAAAACAGATCCGATATGGACATTTTCTTGGTTGTACTATTCATGCTACTTGGCGTGATTTTTCTGCTGCTCGAATTGTTTATCATTCCCGGCGTGAGCATTGGCGGCATTGCAGGCATTCTGTTTGTTGTGGCATCAGTTTGCTACGCTTTCATAACGCTCGGAGCAACGGCCGGTTTCATCACTTTATTATGCGGTGTAGCGGCCATGGGCATTGCCATCTGGATTTTTATGCGTTCGCGCACGCTCGATCGCATGTCGCTCAATGCCGAGGTTACAAGCACCGTCGATGCGCCAAAAGATACGCAAGTAAGCGTCGGTCAGCGCGGTGTCTCGGTATCGCGCCTCGCACCCATCGGCACTGCCCGGTTCGATGACAAAACGCTCGAGGTAAAATCGCTCGACGGACTTATCGACCCCAACACCGAAGTGGAAGTGGCAGAGGTGAATGGCGAGACGATTGCAGTCAGAAAAATTAGAAATTAAGTGAGGAGTGAGGAATTTTTCAATTGACAATTGACAATTGATAATTATGCGATTCGACAAGTTCACCGCGCGCAATTTTCAAATCTTCAAATTTTCTAATAGAAAAATAGGATTTACTCTCACAGGCCATCGCTACCGCGTTCAACTTTTCAACTTCTCAACTCCTTTATAAACTTCCAAACTTTACAAACTTTATAAACTAACTTACTATGGGTCTTACACTTTCAATTTTGCTTGGAGTGGTCATTCTGATTCTCCTTTGCATCTTTTTGTACTATGTACCGTTCCTGCTGTGGCTTTCGGCACGCGTTTCGGGCGTGAGCATTTCGCTCGTGCAACTTTTCTTGATGCGCATTCGTAAAGTGCCGCCATCAATCATCGTAAATGCCATGATAGAGGCGCACAAAGCGGGTTTGGTGAGCATTCGCCGCGACGACCTTGAGGCGCACTATCTGGCGGGCGGACATGTGGCTCGCGTGGTGCATGCGCTAGTTTCTGCTAGCAAAGCCAACATCGACCTGTCGTTCAAAATGGCGACTGCTATTGACCTTGCGGGCCGCGATGTGGACGAGGCCGTGAAGATGTCGGTCAACCCAAAAGTAATCGATACGCCAGTGGTTTCATCGGTGGCGAAAGACGGCATTCAACTTTTGGCGAAAGCGCGCGTAACCGTTCGTGCCAACATCAAACAGTTGGTGGGCGGCGCTGGCGAAGAGACCGTGTTGGCGCGCGTTGGCGAAGGCATCGTGTCGAGCATCGGCTCCAGTGAAACGCACAAAATGGTGCTAGAAAATCCCGATTCCATCTCGAAACTTGTGCTGAGCAAAGGTCTTGACGCAGGCACAGCGTTCGAAATTCTGTCGATCGACATTGCCGATGTTGATGTAGGCAAAAACATTGGCGCAAATCTGCAGATGGACCAAGCCGAGGCCGACAAAAACATTGCGCAAGCCCGTGCCGAAGAGCGTCGCGCCATGGCCGTGGCATTGGAACAAGAGATGAAAGCCAAAGCGCAAGAGGCGCGCGCCAAAGTGATCGAGGCCGAAGCCGAAGTGCCAAAAGCAATGGCCGAAGCCTTCCGCAGCGGCAATCTGGGCATAATGGACTACTACCGCATGAAAAACATCGAAGCCGACACACAAATGCGCGAAGCCATTGGCAAACCAGCCGCCACCGCCAAAGCACAGAAAAAAGAGAAGTAAATAATTGTCTAATTGTCTAATTATCTAATTCCCAATTATTTAATTAAACGCAAACGATAAAAAGGGACGTGGCATGCCGCGTCCCTACAATCGGTTCAACAACAGAACGAGAGAAACAGCGCGCAGCGAGAAACTTAGAAACAATTAGAAACTTTTCAACGATCAACTAAAATGAATCTTCTGATTTTAGCCATCACAGCGCTGCTCAGCAGTTGGCAGTTTGCTTTTGAGCAGACCGACCACCAGATGCCAGCCGCAGCCGACAAAGCGTGGGAGCAAGTTACCATTCCGCACGATTGGGCGATTTATGGTCCGTTCGACCGCCAAAACGACCTGCAAAATGTTGCCGTTTGGCAAAATGGCGAGACACGACCTTCGCTTAAGACGGGACGCACGGGCGGACTGCCCTACATGCGTTCGGCGTGGTACAAAACTACGATCGATGCAGCAAAAATCGACACCGCCAAGGAGGTCTACACGCTCGTGTTCGATGGCGCTATGTCGGAGGCTGAGGTTTATGTGAACGGCACGAAAGTCTATTTTTGGCCGTATGGTTACAACGCTTTTCACTGCGACATTACACCACATTTAATAGCGGGGCAAAATCTCATCAGTGTTCGCCTGCAAAATCGGGAGCAGAGCAGCCGTTGGTACCCTGGCGCTGGGCTTTACAGAAAAGTGCATCTTGTACATTCGCATCGCGTACATGTGCCAGTGTGGGGCGTGCATGTGCAAACGCCGTACGTCACCGAGCAGATGGCATCAGTGAATCTGAAGACGACTGTTGACGCTGCCATTGGTAAGCATATCACGCTGATTACTAGCATTTTAGAAAAATTCACTGGAAGAATTGTCGATTCGCTCACTTCGGAATACGATGTGCACCACGCGCTGCCATTGGAGCAGAATTTCACGTTGAAAAATCCCGCACTTTGGTCGCCCGAAAGCCCTACGCTCTACACAGCGCAAACCATCGTAAAAGCCGATGGCGAGGCGGTCGACACAGTGCAGACAACCTTCGGCATTCGATCGATTCAGATTGTGCCAAACGTTGGATTTCTGCTGAACGGCAAAGTGCGCAAATTTCAAGGCGTCTGCCTGCACCACGACCTCGGTCCGCTTGGAGCAGCAGTCAATCGTCAAGCCATTTTGCGCCAACTTTTGCTGCTGCGCGACATGGGCTGCGATGCCGTGCGCACATCGCACAACATGCCCGCGCCAGAACTCATCGAGCTGTGCGATTCGCTCGGTTTCATGGTGATGTGCGAGCCGTTCGACGAATGGGATTGGGGCAAATGCGAGAATGGTTATCATCGTTTTTTCAACGAATGGGCCGAGCGCGACATGATGAACATGCTGCACCATTTCCGCAACAATCCGAGCATCGTGATGTGGTCGGTGGGCAACGAAGTACCAACGCAATGTTCGCCCGATGGCTATCGCGTGGCAAAAATGCTGCAAGACATCTGCCAACGCGAAGATGGCACGCGCCCCGTAACTGCAGGCATGGATCAGGTGAGTTGCGTGCTTGAAAATGGGTTCGCCAGCATTCTGCAAGTGGTCGGACTCAACTACCGCGACTATCGCTACGAAGAGGCTTACCAACGCACACCACAACGGCTTGTGCTAGGCTCTGAAACGGCTTCGACTGTGTCGTCGCGCGGCGTATATCTGCTGCCTGCCCTGCCCGACAACACCAACACCATCACCGATCAAAATCATCCGAACGGCAACAGTAAAACCAACCAGTGTTCGAGTTACGATCTGCAATACTGCCCGTGGAGCAACCTGCCAGATGAGGATTTTCGCTTGCAAGACGACTATCCGTGGACTATCGGACAATTTGTCTGGACGGGCTTCGACTACCTTGGCGAGCCATCGCCCTACGACACCGACGCTTGGCCGAGCCACTCATCGTATTTCGGGATAATCGATTTGGCGGGCATTCCGAAGGACAGATTTTATCTCTACCGCTCGCAATGGAACAAAAATGAGCCAACGCTGCACATTTTGCCGCATTGGAACTGGCAAGCAGGCGACACGCTGCCCGTGATGGTCTACACCGATGAAAACGAGGCGGAACTTTTCCTGAACGGCAAAAGTCTTGGCAAACGGCATAAATTCAGCAAGCAAGAAAGCGAACAGGCCGCAGCCGCTGGCGATGCGCTGGCTCTGCAACGCCGCTATCGCCTGATTTGGGACAGCATTCCGTACGAGGCGGGCGAGCTGAAAGTGGTTACCGCGCACGCAAGCACCGCCATTCGCACCGCTGGCAAACCGCATCACATCGAGTTGATTGAGGAACTTTTGCCGCAAGACGATCTGCATTTTGTGCGAGTCCGCATAGTCGACAAAAACGGCGAACTCTGCCCCACTGCTGACAATTTGGTGCAATTTTCGACCAAAGGTAGCGGGCATTTTGTTGCCGCCGCCAATGGCGACGCTGCCAACCTCGACCTGTTTCACGAACCAAAACATCACGCATTTTCGGGCGAATTGACCGTGATAATCGAAGGCGACTGCACCCTTTCGGCCACAGCAAAAGGACTGAAAGGCGCGAAATTGGAGATTCAAAAGCAATAGAAATTTCTGATTTCTAAAATTCTTGCTAGAAATCACTTAAACAAATGAAATTCAAGCATTTAACCATATTTTTCATTTTCTTGTTGACTGCGAATGTTGTCAGCGCCGTAGATTACACGCCAGAAATGGTGCAAAATCCGCGGCTGATCAGCGACCAAAATTGGGTGGCAAATCCCGATGGCGTGCTGTCGCAAGTATGTGTGGCGACGCTCAACCAGAAAATCACCGCACTCGAGCAGAAAAACGGTGTAGAGATTGGCATAGCTGCGCTCGGCTCCATCGAAGGCGACGACGAATACGCATTTGCAAACCAACTTTTCAACACTTGGAAAATTGGCAAAGAGGGCAAAAATAGCGGCGTTCTTATTCTGTTAGTAACTGATATTCGAACAGTTAAGATCGAAACAGGTGTTGGCGTTGAAGGATTATTACCCGATGCATTTTGCAACGAAGTGCTGGAGAAAAATATCTACAGTCGCGCCGCTGGCGTTGAAATGGAAACACTAATAGAAAACGGCACGCTCGACAATGCAATGATTGGCATGGTGGACGACTTGAGCGCGCGCCTCACCACCGACGAAGCCATGGCCGAACTGTTGCTCAACGCCGATTCACCGCGCGTGCAGTACGGCAGCTGGCTGGCCAACTACCTGATATTCGCGTTCCTCGTGCTGATCGTCTACGCCATCATCAGTTACCGAAAAATGCGCAGTCTGCACGGCAACAACAACGA
>CAVHRT010000085.1:0-7342 GCA_963638355.1 Flexilinea sp.
AAACTGTAGCGCAGATAGTGCTTTGTGCGCATCAATTCGGCATTTGGCACATATTCCTGCTCGAAAGCGCGCTGCTTGACCTTCGCTCCGTGGCGCGCATAAAACGCCTCGGCTTGCGCATTGAACACATTAGCGCGATAGTCGAGCGACGACTGCGGATAGGCGTGCGTGGTGCGCTGCAAGGGCTTTTCGTGCTTCGGGAAATTCTGTCGGCGCGATGCCTCCAAAAGTTGCATCACACTGCGACGGGCTGCCGCAATTTGCGACACTGGAACGAACCACACCGATTTCGTATCATTCTGAAAATCAGCAAGATAAAAATCCGTTTCGCCCAATTTTTGAAACTGCGTTCGCCAAGTTTCAAGGGCGCGTTCGGCATTGTTAGCTGGCGTTTTTTCGGTTGCAAGCAGAAATTCTGCAGAAATGTCATCTTCGTCAGTTGCAGCAATTTTCAAGCCTTCAGCGACATCGGAAATGGCGATTTTTACGCCTATTTTTCTCTCGGCAGAATTGGCGGCCAACTGCCGTTCAAAGGCGACATCGCAATTGCGGAAAAGCGGCGTGCCAATCTTCAAACGCGGCATTTTCAGCGGAAAAAGCCGCTCAACTTCTACCCTATTCACCCTGAAACCAACAAAATCGCCATTGGCATCGAAGCCACAAAGTCCGTCGCCATTGTGCATTGCCACATCGGCCGTAAGCGTCAGGCTATCGCGACCGAGCGAGCGCACCTGCCCGACAGGCTCGCCAAGCGATTTTGGAGTGTCGAACGAGGAGATATCATTTTTTCTTCCGCAGAGAAAATAGTCGGTTGCGCCGCGGTAGAAAGTCTTTTGTGGATTTGGCGTGAAAAAAAATGTCGTTCTGCCCGACGAAGCACGCTGCAGCGGTTTTCCTTCGAGAATGGCATCGATTTTTTGCCGATAGTAGGCAGTCAGATTTTTCACATAATCAGCATCTTTCAGCCGTCCTTCGATCTTGAACGACGACACACCCGCCTCAATCATAGCCTGCAAATGCACCGATGCATCAAAATCCTTAAGCGAAAGCAAGTGTTTATCTTTTGCCAAAATGCGCCCGTCGGCATCGGTCAGCGTGTAGGGCAAGCGGCACATCTGCGCACAAGCGCCACGGTTGGCACTGCGTTGTCGAAGAGCCTGACTCAGATAGCACTGCCCACTATACGAAACACACAATGCGCCATGCACAAAGCATTCGAGCGCCACATTGGTCTGCTCGGCAATTTGTCGAATCTGCTCCAACGAGAGTTCGCGCGCCAAGACGACCTGCTCAAAACCACATTTTTCGAGAAAAGAAACTTTTTCGACCGTGCGATTGTCGCACTGAGTGCTAGCATGCAGCGGAATTGGCGGCAAATCGCACTCCAAAAGTCCCATATCTTGCACAATCAGCGCATCGGCACCAAGGTTGTACAAATCAGTCGCAATGCGTTGAGCCTCAGCCAGTTCGTCATCGGTAAGAATAGTATTGAGCGCCACATAAACCCGAGCGTAAAATTTGTGCGCATAGTCGACCAGCCGCTCAATGTCGGCCAGCGTGTTACCCGCCGCCTGACGCGCGCCAAAACGCGGCGCACCAATGTAGACCGCATCGGCACCGTGATTTATTGCCGCAATGCCAACTTCAACATTTTTGGCAGGCGAAAGAAGCTCTATTTTTCGAGTCGCAATCAAGTAGCAAGTGCTTTTTAGAAAGAAGATAGAGCATAGAACATAGACATAGCCAACATTCCTAACTCCTAGCTGACTACAATTTCAACATTCTGAAAGCGAATGACGTCGCCTGCCACTATTTTGGCGCGTTTGCGCAGTTCCACCTCGCCATTGCGACGCACAAGTCCATCGGTCACCACCTGCTGCGCCATGCTGCCACTCTCCACCGCATTCACAGCCTTGAGCAGCGCAATCAGCGGAATGAATGTTTCGCCCTCACGCAGCGTAAAATTGACTTTTCTAACTGCCATAATCTTCTGATAATGAACTGATTACCAGCCAAACGGATGTGGGCTGAGCGGCAGTCGCGCCAGTGGGTGATAATCGCCAACAAGTCCAATTGGTTTGGCGTTGCGAATGTCGTGAACGATGTTTATCGACTCGCGCGCATCTTCCACGCCAAAGCCCTCGCCAGCCAAAATGCGACGATAACTTTCGGTGTGCAGTTCGGTGAAACCTTGGCTAAATTCGAACTCATTGCCATCGATGTTGATGGTACGATAGGTGCGTTTTTCGCCTTGCACGGCATTTTCTGGCAGATTATCGGCATTGATGCTGAGGAAATAGCGCACCCGAGCGCGCTCAAGCTGCAGAAAACCAGCGCAGCGGTCGTGCGACATCACATGCACCACATTTTTCGACACTTTACCGAAAATCCACTGCAGCATGTCGTAGAAATGCACACCGATGTTCGTTGCAATGCCGCCACTCTTGTGAATATCGCCCTTCCAGCTGGTGTAGTACCAATTGCCGCGCGAGGTGATGTAGGTAAGGTCGACATCGAAAATTTTGTCTTTCGGAGCCTCGTCGACCTTCTTTTTCAGCGCCACAATCGATGGATGCAAACGCAGTTGGAGAATGGTGTTGATGCGGTGACCCGTCTCTTTTTCCACCTGAATGAGCTGATCCACATTCCACGGGTTCAGCACGAGCGGTTTTTCGCAGATTACATCGGCTCCGAGGCGCAGGCTGTAGCGCATGTGTGCATCGTGCAGGTAGTTTGGCGTGCAGATCGACACATAATCCAATTTTTTGTCGGTGTTGCGAATTTTCGAGCAGTGACGATCGAAAATCTCAAATTCTGTAAAGAAATCAGCCGTTGGGAAATAGCTATCCATAATGCCCACGCTGTCGAATTTGTCGTAGGCTGCCACCAGACGGTTGCCTGTGTCCTTGATGGCCCTCAAATGGCGTGGAGCAATGTAGCCCGCAGCGCCGATTAAAGCGAAGTTTTTCATTATTGTTGAAACATTAGTAGCAAGTAACAAGTAGCAAGTCGCAAGAATGATTTCTAATTTCAAATTTCAGATTGTCGGTTTCCACTGCTTTCTGCAATTGGTTGTGGTTACCTCTCATTCCTAACTCCTCACTCCTAATTCCTAATTGGAGAGACTCTCTGCGCTCGCAAGACATACTTCTCCCCCGTTGCTGGGCATGTGGCTATGCCTTCTTCGTCGAATTCGAGGCGTTCGCCGTGAGCACTTATCCAACCAATCTGACGGGCGGGATTGCCAACTACAAGTGCATAGGGTTTCACATCTTTGGTAACCACCGAACCAGCGCCAACAAGCGCATATTCGCCAATCTCGTGACCACAAACCACCGTAGCATTCGCGCCAATGCTCGCTCCGCGATGAATAATCGTTGGACGATATTCGTTTTTGCGAGAAACGGCACTGCGCGGATTCAGAACATTCGTGAATACCATCGACGGACCGAGAAACACATCGTCCTCGCAGATCACGCCAGTGTAGACCGACACATTATTTTGAATTTTCACATTGCGTCCAAGGCGCACCTGTGGCGACACCACCACATTTTGTCCGATGTTGCAATTTTCGCCGATAACGCAGTCGTTCATGATGTGCGAAAAATGCCAAATTTTAGTGCCGCTGCCGATGGTGCAACCCTCGTCGACATACGCTGATTCGTGCTTAAAATAGTCCATTTTAACTGCAAAAGACAAGTAGTGAGTCGCAAAACTCACTGCAAAAAGAATTAAAGAGAAAAGATTAAGGAATAAAGACTAGCCTCTGTCTCCCTCTCACCTATAACCTATAACCTATAAACTATAACCTATAAACTCTAAATTCAGGGTGCAAAATTACAAAAAATCACCAAATCACAGCCAAACGGAAATGCATGGCCGATGGTGCAAACGAGGTGTCGAGTTCGTAGTCGAAATCGCTCTGGGTGTAGTAGATGCGCAACGAGCCAACGCCAAAATCGTAATCGACCGTTTCGGTATAGAAAACCCACTGTTTTGTGCCGTCGTCTTGCGTAACTTCCACCTCTTTGTGGCGCGAATAGGGCAACAACTGCTGCGTGGCCGTGGTCGTGCCATAATTGTACTCCACATAGCAATGCACCATGCCATAATCGTAGACATACTGCGTTATTTCAGGCACATCGAAATCGGCATAAAAATAGTTGTTGTTGGCGTCGTTCGAATACGACCAACTGCTCGCCTCGAGGTCGATAATTTTCCAGTTGGCAGTGCCATCGTCGCCCTTATCGCCTTTGTCGCCTTTCGGCCCTTGTTCGCCCTCGCAGCCCACCAACAGCAGGCAGATGAGCGGAAGAAAAAGAAGTCGTTTCATAATGATTTCTGATTTATTTTACGCATTCAATGCTTTCACAAAACTCTGTGGCAGGCAGACATTTTCGAGCGATTGCGCCTCGGCAAAAAGTGGTGCTATTTCCTCATCGCGGAAGCCTGCAATGCCGCAGCCAATGCGTGTTACGTAGAAAAATAAATCTTTGTGCTGACGTGCAAATTCCACAAAATCATCGACATAGGGTTTGATGGTCTCTACTCCGCCCTGCATGGTTGGAATGGCGTAACTCTGCCCTTGCAGACCGACGCCTTCCCCCCAAATGGCACCAAATTTTTCTTCGGCCAAACGTGCAGCGCCACCACCATGATGTCCTGCAAGATTGCTGCCAAACACAAAAATTTCGTCCGCTTTCAACTCCGTAATAAACCCTGGCGTGAACATCGGTCGCCCTTGTCCGTTATAAATTCGAGTTTTCATAATCAATCATTTTTCAGAATTCTAAGAAAAAAGAGAGACATTTGCTCTCTTCTTTTTTATTACATTCCAGCGCAACGGCGCAGCGTGTCTATTTGCGAGTTCCAAAGTCTGATGGCATCTTCGGTTTCGCCCTCTTCGGCAAAATCGGTGATGGTGAGCGTAACATCGCGCGTGAGTGCCTCGTGATGAATAGCAAACTCAAAATAGGTGTCGGCTGGCTCATCAACCCAATGAAAACGAATCAGTTCCTCGTCGCTGCGACGCAATAGGCGCGCTTGCTGCTCGTGACCATCCCAACAAAAGGTGAAATCTTTGCCATCGCGGTCGACGCGGTCGGCAAACCAACTGCTCAAGCCATCGGTAGTCGATACACATTTCCACAAAATGGCGAGCGAAACTTTGCTAAAAACATACTCAATGGTGTATTTTTCCATCACGCCTCCTCTTCTTTTACCAGACTATCGTCGTCGAAAGCAAGTGGCATCAGGTCGCGCACACGCTTTAGTTTATAGATGTATTTTGTGCCATAGAGCAGCACGCTGATGTCTTGTCCGAAGCGCGCCTCGACATCGACCAGCACTTGGCGGCAGGCTCCGCACGGCGTAATTGGATCGGGCAAAAATTCGCCACCAGCAAAGGTTGCAATAGCCAACGTGCGTGGCGCAACACCGGGGAAATGGGCGTTGGCATAGAACATCGTGACGCGTTCGGCGCACAAGCCCGACGGGAATGCCGAATTTTCTTGGTTCGCACCGCGCACAATTTCACCATTGGCCATGCGCAAAGCGGCGCCAACTTGGAACTTAGAATAGGGCGAATACGAACTTTTCGTCGCCTCTTTGGCGGCATCAATCATCTCGCGATCGGCATCGTTAAGTTCTTCATACTGAAGCACTTCAACATCAATTTCAATTTTTTTCTTACGCATTTTCTTATGTGTTTTTCGTGATAAAAGTCTGCAAATATACGCATTATTTCCGACCCCACCAAATTTATTTGGTCAAATGGTCTAAAAATCCTAATTTTGCGGCGTAAAAAAAAGCCCCTTTTCACAAAGAGACTTTTCCACAATAATTTTTCAGTATTAGGTTTTAAGGTAAAAAAGATTGGTCTTGTATCTTCTTACACTGCAAAGGTACGACCTTTTGTTTTCTGATACCAAATAAAAAGATATGCTTTACAACATACTTTTTTGAAATTGAAACCATTTCGCCTTTTGAACGATTGCTCTGGAAAATTTTAGTCAGTAATTTTCTGATAAACAATAACTTAACAAACTTACAAATTGTAATTTTGGCAAAAATCCACTGCCAAAGCCTCAAAAATCAATCACATGGAAAACTCTATTTTCGGCAAAAAAGCACTTTTTCTGATTTTCGCGTTCGCTCCTTTTTTTCTTGAAGCGCAGAATTTTCAGGTACACTACGACTTCGGAAAGGGTCGAAACTATGTTACAACCACCTTCGAAATGTTCAAGCCCGACAAAATTGGCAACACCTATATATTTGTCGATTTCGATTTCAATTTTAAGTCGAAAACCAAGGTTACGAACGGCACTTATAGCAACCCAGGACTTGCCTACATGGAGGTGGCGCGCTGTTTCAATATTTCGAAAAAAGTGCCGATAAGCGTGCAGATTGAGTACAATGGCGGATTTTTTGCAGTCGACAATGGCACATCGGGCGTGGCGATAAACAATGCGTTCCTTGCGGGCTTCGACTATTTTCTGCACAGTGAAGACTACACGCGCACTTACAATCTGAAAGCGCTCTACAAATACATCATGGGCAAAGAGCCAGCATCGTTCCAGCTCACGGCAGTCTGGAGCATCAGTTGGTGGAAAAATAGGTTTACATTCGCAGGTTTTGCCGATTTTTGGTACGAACACAACACCAATATATATGATGCGCACAACAAACTGCTCGACGAACCGACCGATTCGAAACTGGTTTTCATCACCGAGCCGCAAATTTGGTGGAATATTCGTCCGTGCATAGCCATTGGGTCGGAGATTGAGATGAGCGTAAACTACAGTTCGGTGAAAGGATTTAAGTGTTGCCCCACTGTTGCCGCCAAATATACCTTCTGATTTTCAGCCAATTGCGATTTTTTTGAAAAAAAAGTGCGAAAAAGTTTTGTGCGTCGAAAAAAAGTCGTACCTTTGCACCGCTTTTGAGAGGCAACTCCACAAGTTGGTGCGGTAGTTCAGCTGGTTAGAATATCGGCCTGTCACGCCGGGGGTCGCGGGTTCGAGTCCCGTCCGCACCGCAAAAGAAAGGTAACTCCTTGAAAGTCAATAAATTGCTTCAATCTCTGTACAGAGTTGAAGCAATTTGTTTAAGGTGGAAAGAAATTAAACCAAAAATTGAACAAAAAATGACCAAAAATTGAACAAAAAATGATCGCGAGGGGAAAAAAAATTTGATCCAAAATCGATCAAGGTCAGAACAGAAAAAAATCAATTCAGGAAAAATTTTACCACTACCATCCTTCAGCACTGTCAGTTTTTTTAGGCGCAAGCCCTAAAAAAAAATGTCAGTTTTCAAAATTCCTTCCGAACCACTTCAATGTGGA
>CAVHRT010000086.1:0-7221 GCA_963638355.1 Flexilinea sp.
AAAATACATTATATGTTACAGCCGACGATTTCTATTTTTCACAACATCGTCTGTTCGATTTGGCGCTCGAATTCTACCAACAAGGCGGCAAGCGTCTGCTCATCGACGAAATTCACAAATACCAAGGCTGGTCAACCGAAATCAAAAATATCTACGACCAAATTCCGCAACTGCAAATAATCTACACAGGTTCGTCGGTGCTCGATTTGGAACGTGGTGGTGCCGATCTGTCGCGCCGAAAATCGGAATACCATTTAGCGCCGCTGTCGTTTCGCGAATGGTTAGCAATGAGATACGGCTGGAAATTGAAAGCCTACAATCTGAACAACATCATCGACGGAAAAGTTCAGTGGCCACGCACCGATGAGAGACCAATTGCTCTATTTCAGGAATATTTGCGCAGGGGAAATTTTCCGTTTGGCATGGACGAGGACTACGATTTGCACCTTCAAGGCGTGATAAAACAGGTAGTCGAAAACGACATTCCTAACTACGCTGACATGAATGTAGCGTCGGCAACCAATCTGAAAAAATTGCTCTACATTCTATCGCAATCGGTGCCGTTTAAACCCAACTTCAGTGCATTGGAGCGCGATTTGAACATCAACCGCAACACGCTTTCGCTCTATTTGGAATATCTCGAAAAAGCCGAATTGGTGAACGTTTTGCGCGAGAAAGCGAGCGGCATCAAAGTGCTGCAAAAAATCGACAAAGTGTACCTAAACAACCCGAATTTTGCTTACGCACTGATCGAAAATCCGAACATCGGCAACCTGCGCGAAACCATTTTCTTGATGTGGCTGCGCGTGGGTCACACCATTGTTGGCTCGCCCATTTCCGATTTCGAAGTCGACGACATCTCATTCGAGGTTGGCGGCAAAAATAAGGGCGGCAAGCAACTGAAAGGCGCATCGCGAGGCTACATTGTGCGCGACGACATAGAATACGCCACTGGCAACATCATTCCACTTTGGATGTTCGGTTTTCTATACTAGTCGAACTTTTCTGCAAATTTGCAGTAAATTTCGACTGACAAGATTTGCAATCTGCAAAAAAAGGACGCACTCGGTGCGCCCCTTATCTATGCTCTATCTTCTATGCTCTTAAAATCTTTTCTGTCCCCTTCTTGCGACTTGCTACTTGTTACTTGCGACTGACTTAAACGCAATCGCATACATTTTCATCTGTTTTACCATGGCCAAAAGTCCGTTGCTACGCGTGGGCGAGAGGTGTTCTTTCAGTCCAATTTGGTCGATGAAGTGCAGGTCGCAATTGATTATTTCGTCAGGAGTGCAGCCCGAAAGCGTCTCGATGAGCAGTGCCACAATGCCTTTCACAATCACGGCATCGCTCTCGCCATGGAAGGTGATGCGCCCGTCGGCATAGTCGGCCGTGAGCCACACACGACTTTGGCAACCATTTATCAGGTTTCGATCGGTCTTGTCGCTTTCGGGCAGCGGTGGCAGCGCATTTCCCAGTTCCACCAGATACTGATAGCGATCCATCCAGTCGTCGAACGCGCTGAACTGCTCGATTATTTCGTTTTGTTTCTCTTCGAGTGTCATTTTCGTACAATTTTAGTGGCGCAAAATTACGAAAAATCAATGAATTTTCAATCTCGAAAAAAATCAGTAATTTTGCAGGTTATATACACGCACAGAAGATGTCTGAAAAACTGACAAAAAGCATAATCGACGACGTTACTTCGTCGGACTACAAATATGGTTTCACCACCGACATCGACACCGACACCATTCCAGCGGGGTTGAGCGAAGAGGTGGTGCGGCTCATCTCGGCAAAAAAACACGAACCCGATTGGCTGCTCGAATTCCGCTTGAAAGCGTTCCGTCATTGGCAAACGCTGCAGATGCCACATTGGGCACATTTGGAGATTCCAGAGATTGATTATCAGGCAATTACGTACTACGCTGCACCGCGCCGAAATGCGCAAGACAGCGCCACCGAAGTCGATCCAGAACTGGTGAAGACATTCGACAAACTGGGCATTCCGCTCGAAGAACGCGACGCGCTGAGTGGCATGGCCGTAGATGCGGTGATGGACAGCGTGAGCGTGAAAACAACCTACCGCGAGAGTCTGGCCGAGCGCGGCATCATTTTTTGCAGCATCAGCGAGGCGGTGAAAGATCACCCCGACCTTGTACAACGCTATTTGGGCTCGGTGGTGTCGTATGCCGACAATTTTTTTGCTGCGCTGAATAGTGCTGTCTTCAGCGATGGCTCGTTCGTCTACATTCCCAAAGGCGTGCGTTGCCCCATGGAACTATCGACCTATTTTCGCATCAATGCCGCGCAGACAGGGCAGTTTGAGCGCACGCTGATAGTCTGCGACGACGATGCCTACGTGTCGTACCTCGAGGGTTGCACCGCTCCCATGCGCGACCAGAACCAACTGCACGCCGCCATTGTGGAGATAGTGGTAATGGACAATGCCGAGGTGAAATACTCCACTGTGCAGAACTGGTACCCTGGCGACAAAGACGGGCGCGGCGGCATCTACAATTTTGTGACCAAACGCGCGCTGTGCAAGGGGCGAAACTCGAAAATTTCGTGGACGCAGGTTGAGACGGGTTCCGCCATCACTTGGAAATACCCAAGTTGCGTGCTGAAAGGCGACAATTCGGTGGGAGAATTCTATTCGGTGGCAGTGACGAACAACTATCAGCAGGCCGACACAGGCACCAAAATGATACACATTGGGCGCAACACTCGCAGCCGAATTGTGTCGAAAGGCATTTCGGCGGGACAGAGCCAAAATTCGTATCGCGGTTTGGTGAAAGTGGTGAAAAATGCCGATGGCGCGCGCAATTTCTCGCAGTGCGATAGTCTGCTGCTAAGCGACCGCTGCGGCGCACACACGTTTCCGTATATGGAGATTGAAAACGACACCGCCGTGGTGGAACACGAAGCCACGACATCGAAAATAAGCGAAGATCAACTTTTCTACTGCAACCAACGCGGCATTGGCACCGAAGACGCCATCGGCCTGATAGTGAACGGCTACGCCAAAGAGGTTTTGAACAAACTGCCGATGGAATTTGCCGTCGAGGCGCAAAAATTGCTGTCGGTTTCGCTCGAAAACACCGTAGGATAAGCGACTTTCGCACTTTTACAGACTTTTCACTTTACAGATTTTCAGACTATGAAACTTTACAAAGGCAACATTCTTTTTACCAAGCAATTGGACCGATTTGAGGTGATTGCAAACGGCTACATCGCCGTAGAAAATGGCTGTGTAACAGCGGTTTACGATCATCTTCCCGACGAATTGCAAAATGCTGAAGTGATCGACTATGGCGATCGGCTCATCATTCCAGCCATGAACGACTTGCATGTGCATGCACCGCAATATCGCAACATGGGCATGGCCATGGATTTGGAACTGTTGCCGTGGCTCAACACATACACATTTCCCGAAGAGGCAAAATATGCCAATTTGGATTACGCCAAGGCGATGTACAGCCGATTTGTGAAAAACCTGTGGCGCGTCGGCACCATGCGCACAGTGGCATTTGCATCGGTACACAAGCCAGCCACCGAACTGCTGCTCACGCTTTTCGAAAAATCGGGCATGGGCGCCATGGTGGGCAAGGTGAACATGAACCGCAATTGCCCCGACAACATCAGCGAAACGGTGGAGCAAGCTGTGACCGACGACAGCAACCTGATAGAACATTGGGGCGACAGCAAACGACTGGTTCGCACCATTCTCACACCGCGATTTGTGCCAAGTTGCACGCCCGAATTGCTCACCGAAATTGGCAAATTGGCGAAAAAATACCAGATGCCAGTGCAATCGCATCTTTCAGAAAACAAGAGCGAGATTGCTTGGGTGAAAGAGTTGGAGCCAGAATCGACCTGCTATGGCGACGCCTACAATCGCTACGGACTGTTCGGTCAGACGCCCACGCTGATGGCGCACTGCTGCTACACCGACGGTGCCGAGTTGGAGTTGATGAAACGACAAGGCGTGATGGTGGTTCACTGTCCGCACTCGAACAGCGACCTTGGCAGCGGGAAAGCGCCAATTCGCCGTTTCTTGCAAAATGGCATACCTGTGGCGCTCGGTTCCGACATCAGCGGCGGACACGACATTTCGATGTTCCGTGTGATGACTCACGCCATTCAGATTTCAAAACTGATTTACGCCGAAACCGACAAGGCGACGGCATTTCTCACGCTACCCGAGGCATTCTATCTCGCCACCAAGAGCGGCGGCAGTTTCTTTGGCAAAGTGGGCAGTTTCGAGGCTGGCTACGAGTTTGATGCTTTGGTAATAGACGACGCCGCACTCAACTACGGCGACTACACGCTGCTGGAGCGCCTCGAACGCTTTGTCTACCTTGGCGACGACCGCCAGATTGTGGCACGATTTGTGCGTGGAAACGAGATAAAAGAGCCGATTCTCTAATTAAAAAATTTCAAATTTCAGATTTCAGATTAAGGGTATCCACAACCAACTGCAAAAAATAAGATAAGGACGTGGCACGCCGCGTCCCTACTTTATAAACTTTCAAACTTTATAGATTTTCAACTCAAAACATGGACACCGCCTTCACACTTTGGGATTATTCGTTCACTTGGCTCGAACTTTTGGGCTTGGTCACGGGCTTGTTGGCAGTGGTGCTGGCCAGTCGCGGACATGTTGCCACATTTTTTGTTGGGTTGATAAATTGCGCACTCTATTTTGCACTTTTTCTGCAGCAACATCTCTACTCCATGATGCTGATGCAGGTGTTTTTCTTCGCCATCGATGTGTATGGCATTGTGGCGTGGGGCATTCCGCGTAAAAATAAGCCAGATAAGCAATTGAAAATCAGCACATTGCAACCACAGCACCAAGTGGGCGTAGGTTTAGCCATTATCTTTGGCGGATTGTTGTGGGGCTGGCTCATGGAGAGCGTTACGGCGCATTGGAACATTGAACAATCGGACTACATCTACACCGACGCCATCATTTTTGTAGCGAATGTGGTAGGACAACTGCTTTTGGCGCGCAAAAAGATTGAAAATTGGGTCGTTTGGACGCTGGTCGACCTGCTGAGCATAGTGCTTTGCATCTTGTCGCACATCTACCTGACCGCCATATTCTACGTGGTTTGCGTCGCCATCTCCATCTACTCGTGGTATCAGTGGCATAAAAAGATGGAGAAAAAGTAGCAAGAAACAAGTAGCAAGTAGCAAGAATTAGGCACTGCAAATGGAATAAAGAGTAAAGAATAAAGATAAAAGAATAAAGACAGAATTTTGCAATTACAGAAATTCCGCAGTGCAGATATTTTTCATTATTCATTATTAATTATTAATTTTCAAAAAGAAGAAATGCTCGAGATAAAAAATCTACACGCCTCGATTGCGGGTAAAGAAATTCTTAAAGGGCTCGACCTGACGGTTCGTCCGGGCGAAGTGCACGCCATAATGGGTCCAAACGGTGCGGGAAAATCGACGTTGTCGTCGGTTCTGACGGGGCACCCAGCCTACACCGTAACCGAAGGCACAGTCACATTTTATGGTAAAAATCTGCTCGCCCTCTCGCCCGAAGATCGCTCGCGCGAAGGACTGTTCATGAGTTTTCAATACCCAGTTGAAATACCCGGTGTGAGCATGGTCAATTTTATGCGCACTGCCGTGAACGAACACCGCAAATATCGCGGACTGGAGCCACTTTCGGCATCGGAATTCTTGAAAGTGATGCGCGCCAAAAAAGAGTTGCTCGAACTCGACAACAAATTGGCCAATCGCTCGGTGAACGAAGGTTTTTCGGGTGGTGAGAAAAAGCGCAACGAGATTTTCCAAATGGCCATGCTCGAGCCGCGCCTTTCGATACTCGACGAGACCGATTCGGGACTCGACATCGACGCACTGCGCGTGGTGGCTCACGGCGTGAATTCGCTGCGCAGCAAAGACAATGCCTCCATCGTCATCACCCACTACCAAAGACTTTTGGATTACATCGTGCCAGATTTTGTGCATGTGCTTTACAATGGTCGCATCGTGAAAACTGGGCCGAAAGAGTTGGCACTCGAGCTCGAAGAGAAGGGCTACGACTGGATTAAACAGGAGTTCGGAGAATGAGCAACGCTGATCAATATATTGCACTCTACGAGCAGCAAGCCGACACCATTCGGCAGCACTCGGCCGCGGCACTCAACACGCATCGCGACGAGGCTTTTGCGCGTTTTCGTCAGTGCGGTTTCCCAACCAACAAGCACGAAAACTACCTGCGCTGCCCCATTCTGAAAGATCTGGAGACTGATTACGGGCTGAATCTGAAGCAGTTGCCATTTGCCGTTGATGAGAAAAATCTTTTCCGCTGCAATGTGCCAGGCGTGAAGGCGCACAACGCTTTTGTGCTAAACGATCAACTACATTTTTCCGAGACTTTGCCGCAAGGTGTGGTGCTTTGTTCGCTGTCGGAAGCCTGCCAGCGCTATCCCGAGATTGTAGCGAAATATCTTGGCAAAAAAACCGACAAGACAGACGACATTTTTGTCGCTTTCAATGGCGCATTTGCGCAAAACGGCTATTTTCTTTATCTGCCGAAAAATACAGCATTGGAACTGCCCATTCAGTTGGTGAATGTGCTGCACGCCACCGCCGATTTGATGACCGCCACGCACAACCTTGTGGTGCTCGAACAGGGAGCCACGCTCCGCATGCTCGTGTGCGATCACACCTTGGCGGAGGTCAACTTTTTTGCTAGTCGCGTTACCGAAATTTTTGTTGGCGAAAATGCCCATTTCGACCTCTACGTGCTCGAAAGCACAAACAACACAACAGCGCAGATTTCGCAGATTTTCGTCGAACAAGCCGCCAATTCGCAGGCCACATTCGACTGCGTGAGCCTGCACAACGGTCACACGCGCAACCACATCGAAATAGACCTTGCTGCCGAAGGTGCCGAGACTTGGCTTGGCGGCATGGTGGCTGCCGATGGCACACAAAAATGTGATAATTTCACCGTCATTCGCCACCTTGCACCGCGCTGCACCAGCAACGAGCTGTTCAAATACATTCTCGATGGCGAGGCTGAAGGCGCATTTGCAGGGCAGATTTTGGTTGAAAAAGGCGCGCAAAAAACGTCGGCCTATCAGACCAACCGCAACATCTGCCTGAGCAAAACTGCCCGCATGCACGCCAAACCGCAGTTGGAGATTTATGCCGACGATGTGATCTGTTCGCACGGGGCCACTGTGGGAGCGC
>CAVHRT010000087.1:0-7187 GCA_963638355.1 Flexilinea sp.
AAATTTATTTGTTTTGCCGAGCGTGAGCAAAATCAAGAATTAAAGAAAAGTCGCCAACAGGGTGCTCGCGTTGCCAAAAATTGGCGATTTTGGTTTCGGCAAAATTAAACTCGCTATCGCTCAGACAGAAATTTTGCTTTTCGAAACACAAAATCTGATTTTTGACACTCGCACCCAATGTCGGACTCGGTAACCAGAATTTTCTGAAATTGAGAAAGTTAACCTTTGGGGCAAACGCTGCCCACTGTAAACCTTAAACGACAGTAGGGACGCGGCACGCCACGTCCCTACAGGTCTTAACCAATTGCAGTTGGCACTGGTTCCCGTTATTATTCATTCTTAATTATTCATTGTTTATTGCCATTGAACCCCCGCCCGCTTCGCTCGTCCCCCTATCTTTCCGCTTTGCTCCAAGCAGGGGGACAGAATCGCACGACGGCAGGCTTGACGCGTTTGTGTTGGTTTCTACGTTATCGAAAGTTTCTAATTTAGTGTCAATCTTGTATCTTACGAACCATTCTCAATCCGAATCTCTCCCCCTGTGCCGCTCTGTGGATAGGGGGAGTACCCACGCTAGTGGGGGAAGGGGTTTGGTTGTCAAAAGAAATGAGCAAAAAACAGATCCCGACTGCATTTGCGTCGAGACCTGTCCTCTTGTTAACCCTTTCTCTTTTTGAAAAACTAGTCGTTGCGTTTTTCCCATCTTGAAAGATGGCGTGTTATAAACTTTGCATTGGCTAGTTCCAATTTTTGGTAAGCAAATGGCGTGCCAAAATGCAAAAATCCCGATCTCGCACTCGCAAAATCGGGAATTGTTTTGTCTGTAATCGATTGAAAATCAATAACTTCTGGCTATCACTACGCGGCAAGCTGATGGACGACCAGTAACCATGCATTTGCCCGGAGTCTTGTCGCCTTCGAGCGGAATGCAGCGAATGGTAGCTTTGGTTTCTTCCTTGATTTTCTCCTCGGTTTCGGGTGTGCCGTCCCAGTGGCAGAGCAGGAATCCGCCTTTTTCGATTTCTTCTTTGAATTCGTCGTACGAGTTCACCTCGCGAGTCATCGATTGGCGCATTTTCAGTGCTTTTTGGTAGATGTTGTCCTGAATCTCGTCGAGCAGGTGCGCAATGTATTCGTCGATGCCCTCGATGCTGTGTGTCGATTTTTCGAGCGTGTCGCGGCGCATCAGTTCCACCGTGCCATTTTCTAGATCGTGGCTGCCCATCACCAAACGCACAGGCACGCCTTTCAGCTCGTAGTCGGCAAATTTGAAGCCAGGACGCTTGTTGTCGGCGTTGTCGTATTTCACCGAGATGCCGCGGTTGCGCAGTTTCTCGACTATTCCAGCCACTTTTTCGTCGATTTGGTGCAGTTGCTCGTCGTTTTTGTAGATTGGCACAATCACCACTTGAATTGGCGCGAGGCGTGGCGGCAACACTAGTCCGTTGTCGTCGCTGTGGGTCATGATGAGGGCGCCCATCAAACGGGTGGAGCAGCCCCACGAGGTGGCCCACACGTATTCCAACTTATTCTCTTTGTTCACAAATTGTACGTCGAAAGCCTTGGCAAAATTCTGTCCGAGGAAGTGCGAAGTGCCCGACTGCAGGGCTTTGCCGTCTTGCATCATGGCCTCGATGGTGTAGGTGTCGAGCGCGCCTGCAAAACGTTCGTTGGCGGTTTTCACGCCGCGTACGACTGGCACAGCCATATATTTTTCGGCAAAATTGGCATAAAGATTGAGCATCTCCATGGCTTTGGCTTCGGCCTCTTCGCGCGTGGCGTGGGCGGTGTGACCCTCTTGCCACAAAAATTCGCTGGTGCGCAGGAATAGTCGCGTGCGCATCTCCCAACGCATCACATTGCACCACTGATTGCAGAGCAGCGGCAGGTCGCGCCACGATTTAATCCAGTTTTTGTAGGTGTTCCAAATGATGGTTTCCGATGTCGGACGAACAATCAGTTCTTCCTCCAATTTCGCCTCGGGATCGACAATCACGCCACTGCCGTTCGGGTCATTTTTCAAGCGATAGTGCGTAACCACGGCGCACTCTTTGGCGAAACCTTCGACATGTTCGGCCTCGCGACAGAGAAACGATTTCGGAATGAGCAGGGGAAAATAGGCATTCTGCACGCCCGTCTGTTTGAACATCTCGTCCATCAGATGTTGCATTTTCTCCCAAATGGCGTAGCCGTAAGGTTTTATCACCATGCAGCCGCGCACTGCCGCTTGTTCGGCCAAATCGGCCTTCACGACAAGTTCGTTGTACCACTGCGAATAGTTTTCGCTGCGTTTTGTTAGATTTTTAAGTTCTGCCATGTTTATATTTCAAATTTCAAATTTCAAATTAAAAGATTGATGCGGCGAGTTGTCGATCCGCAAAATTATCAATTGTCAATTATCAATTGTCAATTAGCTCAGATTTCTTCTGTTTTTGTGTTTTCATTTATCTGGAAATTGGTGGGCGTGAGGTCGTGCCAAACGAGCAGATGACCATTGTAACCAACCTTCAGCGGCTCTGCCAACTCTCCAACCAACTGACCAGCCACGCGTTTCTCTTTAGGGACGAATGTTGTTAGTAATCCGTTGAAAAAGAGTGTGTTAGCTGGTTCTGAGGCGCACCCCGACAGTTCAAAAATGTGTTGAACCACGCCACTGTCGTCCAACTCTACCACAGCGTTGAGCAGCAGGTGCTCGGCATCGATCATGACCCTATTTGCCGCTATTCTTTTCATTTCTTTGTAGATTGTGCATTGGCTGTTGGTGGCGCAAATTCGGCGTTGGCAGCGGAATGGATTTTCTCTCTATCTTTTCTGACTTTGCCTCTGATTTTTTGCTTTTTTCTGACGAAATAGTGTCTGCCTTTATTCCGATGTTGTGAATCGAATCGAGCCGCTGGCGCAAATTGTTGTCGATCTGCACATTTTCGGTGTTGTAGTAGCGCCACAAACGCACGCTGTCGATGCGCACGGGCGGCACGGTGTCGCTGTTGGTTGTGAGGAAATAACCGTGCAACCGGCTGATTTTCAGCGTGTCTATCGTTTCCAAACGCACGCGGTAGCGATAAGTTGCAAGGCTGTCGTTCAGGCGGTAGACAATGCTGTCGGCATGGCCGTGCTTGTAGTCGACAAACAACTTCAGATAGGCTGTGGGCGTGAGCGAGTCGCATTCGGCGCGCTGCTCGAAAGTCCAGATGTATTTTTCGCCAACGCCAAATAGCGTGCTGTCGGCAATTTCGAAATGCAGCGAATCGTATTTTTCTGCCGTGGTGCGCAACGCCATTGGGCGTAGCCAGATGTTCAAACTGTCGATAACGTGCCGAAATTCTGGATTTTCTTCGGGGTGAAATGCGTAATTTTTCACTTCATCTTGGCGCTTTTCGATCAGTTTTACGGTCTCTTCATAAACCTCGCTATAGATGCGCGGGTGGCGAGCATACCAATCGACCGAATGGTTGAATTCGTCGCGCGTGATGTCGTGCTTTTCAAACACTTTTTCGAAACAGGCGCGCTTCGACGAGAAATCATTGTAGGCGTAAGTTTGTCCCGTGACGGCCTCGGCAATATGCACATCGGCAAGCACTTCGGCCATTTTTTTGCGGCTCATCACGCCAACGGGCACTTCGCAAGCGGTCAGCAGCAGCATTGCCACCAACATAGTTACGCCATATTGCCAAAATCGCCTCATTTTTCTGCTTTTTCGTCAGTTTTTTCGCCCGGTTTTGCCGATTTTTTCTTGCTGAAATAGCGTTCGAACGAGGCGTTAAAATCTTTCTGGAAGAAGATGATCAGCACCACTATGCCCACTGTGATGAACGAGTCGGCAAGGTTGAACACTGGGCTGAAAAAGATTTCGCCGCCGAACCACGGCACCCAATCGGGGAAGGTGAAGAGCGGAAAATAGAACATATCCACCACTTTGCCTTGCAGAAATGGCGCGTAACCGCCCGCTGCAGGTAGAAATTCAGCCACTTGCGTGTAGGTACTTTCGCCAAAACAGAGTCCGTAGAACATGCAATCGATGATGTTGCCCACTGCGCCGGCCAAAATGGCAGCCACGCAAAGCAGATAACCATTGCGCCAACCGTCGCGCACCAAGCGCACAATGTACCACACAATGAAGCCCGAAAGCACTATGCGAAAGAGCGTGAGCAGCAGTTTCGGACCGAAGCTCATGCCAAATGCCATGCCGGGATTTTCGATGAAAACCAACTGAAACCAGTCGAAAATGTGAACCGATTCGCCCAGCGTGAAGTGCGTTTTTATGTAGATTTTCAGTGCTTGGTCGAGCAGCAAAACCGCGGCTACAAACGACCAAACGAGCAGGTGTTTCTTTTTCATCTCGTCAATTTTTGGCGCAAAAAAATAGGCTTCTGCACAAACTGCAAAGGTACAAAATTTTGTGGAATTTTCCGACACCCCGAAATCGCCATCAAATTGGCAGGTGGCAAAGGTAGGTTTTCTTCACATGTTTTTCCAGAAATTGCTGGTCGATGATGTCGGAAATGTCGGCAATGTCGCGCACGGTGCCATCGCGCAAAAGCACAAGAATCTGTTCCTCGCGATTGTCGTAGGTGCTGGTGGTAACTGTCTGTTCTTCAAAGAAATAGCGCGCTTCGTGCAGCGAAATTTTGAAGTGATCGGCATATTTTTGCAGCAAAGTATTGCGCTCGTTGTCGGTGAGCGGCTGGCCGATGGTAGTTTTGAAAAGATGTCGGTCGATAAAAGCTTTGGCGAGCGTGCTTAGCACCACATCGGCATTCGCAGTCCACACTTTCACGGCCGAAATTAGGTCGGAATCGTCGAGTGCGACGAACTGTTGCAGCGCATTGTCGTCGAAATTTGTGGCGTCAATCCTCTTTTCGATGAAAAAACGCAACGCCGGCGTGGCTTCGAGGTGTGTGCCGTTGGCGGCCAACTCTTGCGCACGTCGCAGAATCTGAATCAGCATTTTTTCGGCTGCCACCGAGGTTTTGTGCAGATAGACCTGCCAATACATGAAACGGCGCGCAATCAGAAAATTCTCGATGCTGTAGATGCCGTTTTGCTCCACCACCAACTTGTCATCGTGAATGTTCAGCATGTTGATGATGCGGGCCGAACCAATTCTGCCTTCAGCCACGCCCGTGAAAAAGCAGTCGCGCTGCAGGTAATCCATGCGATCCATGTCGAGTTGGCTGCTGATGAGTTGGTGCAGAAAATGTTTCGGATAGCGATCTTCGAAAATGCTGATGGCCAAATCGAGTCTGCCGCCCATTTCTGCGTTCATTTTTTGCATCAGCCGGAGCGAAATCTTTTCGTGCGAAACGCCGTGTGTGAGCGTGTGTTCGAGCACATGCGAGAATGGTCCGTGACCGATGTCGTGCATCAAAATGGCTGCCAAAACGCCCTCGGCCTCTGTGTCGGTTATGGTGTTGCCTTTCTGTCGCAGACGTTTTATGGCTTCGCGCGTCAGGTGCATGGCGCCGAGCGAGTGGAGCAGTCGCGTGTGCTGCGCTCCGGGGTAGACAAACGCCGACAAACCTAACTGTTTTATGCGCTGAAGTCGCTGAAAATAAGGATGTTGTACTATTTCAAAAAGCAGTCCATCGGGAATGCCGATGAAACCAAAGACGGGATCGTTTATTATTTTTCGTTCACTCATTTTTCGGTTCAGTTTTTTCGAGATATTGGTTGTAGGTGTCGAACACATCGTTCACATAGCGCACCGTGTGATTGCCGCGGAAATAGCCGTAGGTGCAGACCGAATCGTTGTAGTATTCAGGCTCCGATTTCAGCATCAGATATTTTTCGGCAACGCTCCATTCGTTCGGATTTTCGCCATATTTTGTGGCCAATGCGCGCGCATCGAGAATGTGCGCAGGTCCTGCGTTGTACGATGCCAACACGAATTTTGTGCGCTCCATCGGGTCTTCCACGCTGGTGTAGATGCGGTCGAGCCATGCAATGTATTTTGTCGATGCGGCAATGGCGGGTTCGGCTTGGAAAATGGTGTTCGAGTCGAGTCCGTATTTTGCGCCCGTGCCAGGCATCATCTGCATCAGACCGAGTGCGCCAACCGACGAAATGGCGTTGGTGTCGAAGTGCGATTCGTTGAACGCCAGCGACGCTAGCATGCGCCAATCCCAGCCAATTTGCGGAGCGTAATGTTTGAAATGTTGGTCGAATGGCGACAATGCGCCGCGCGGAATAGAGGCGTGAATGTCTTTGTAGTAGCGACTTTTGGCGTATTTTTGATAGGTCTGTTTGTAAAAATTCGATTGCACCACTTTGTCGCCCCAAGCGTTGAGCGAGGCTAGCAGTTTGGGCGATGTTTTGCGCACTGCCCATGCCATGGGTTGTGGCAGACCTATTTGCAGATTGATGTCGAGGTTGCGCAGCGTCATGCGACTCAGTTTTGCCAAATCGACATCGGCCACGGTGGCTGGAATTTCGCCTTTCGACACCATCAGCACCAATTGATCGATGCTCAGACTATCGGGCGCGGCTTCAATGTCGATTCCACCGCCGAGTTCGTCGTTCAGATGTTGCAGCCGCAGCCAGTATTTGTTGTCTTTTTTCGAAACAATGGTGCGCCCTACAAGGTCGGTAACGTCGGTCGCCATCTCCACGGCGCGGCGCTGCACTAGCACAGGATACGACTGCACCGTGCGATCGACAAAAGCCATCTCCTCCTTGTTGGCTTTTGAGCAGGCATAGCGATAAGCAATCACGTCGCCAGTGCCGTCGAGCAGCATCTCTTTCATCTCTTCGATGCTTTGCGCCACAATCAACCGCACCTGCACGCCAATTTTGTCGGCATAGTTGCGCACAAGGTCGTATTCGTAGCCCATATCTTCGTCGCCCGACACAAAATACGACATGGAATTGACCATGGTGATGACGCGCAATTCGCCACTCTCGACAATCTCGTCGAGGTCGCGACCGTCGCTCGAATGGCTCGCGCCACTGCAGGCAGTAAGTAGGCAAACAAGTGCGCAAACTGCCACGGAAAATGCTATTTTGCAGATTTTTGCCATAACTTCCCGACAAAGTTAGGCAATTTTTTTGAAATAACAAAATTGTGAGGTCGCAAATGGCGTGATTTTTACTCCGAAAGATTTTCTTTCGTAATCACAATTCGCTCCACGGTGTTCACTTTTGCTTTGTCGTAGGGCGTTTGCAGGCGCACATAGTTTTCGGTGAAACCG
>CAVHRT010000088.1:0-6976 GCA_963638355.1 Flexilinea sp.
CATTTTCACTAGGGAAATGCATTTTTTTGACCTTTTTTTGCTCAGCTCGGCAAAATGTATTAACTTTACTAGTACAAAGGCGTTTCAAAGTTGAAAACTTTCGCCAAAACTTTCGTCAAAACTTTCGTTTTGGGGCTGCAAAAAAAGAGCCCACAACGACCTACCACTTGACCAAGTTTTTCTCCCACGAAAGAGCCAAACGCACAAGCACATCGCACCGCGTAACGAGACACCCTAGTACAGCAACGGAATACATGCCGGGTTTTGTCGTATAAGGGGGTCGTCAGGCTTTTGGCATTTTTTTAGTTATTTACTCCCGTCACCTTTTAATTTTTTGGGCTTATGATAAGCAAAGAAATTAAATCCTTCAGGCAATTTATGCTTGAACTCGACCACGACACACGATCCGTGGTCCTCCAAAAAATCTTTAATCAGTGTTATGTGAGCTCTACGGCCGTTCGGCTGTGGGTGAACGAAAAATCTTCGCCGCAAGAGTGGCGCAGGAAAATCATCAGACGCATTGCCAAACGCTATGGCTGCGTGGTGATGTTTGAACCAATCAAGCGCAGGCAATGCCTTGACTATTTAGACGAGCAGGGAGGAGAAGTATGACACTGAAAGAGAAAATCCTTCAAGCGAGTGATTATGGCAAAGACATCATCGTTCGCCTTTATCCCGAGAGTGCTGAATGCTTTGGCACCAACCGCAAGTTCCGTATTCGCGAAGAGAAGACCGCTTCTACTTCGCTTAAATTGGTTGAAAGCAAAGGCGGCATCACCTATTGGGCCGTGAACGATTGGGGGAGTGGCAGCAACAAAGGACTGAATGCCATCGACCTCTATGCGCAGTTTTATGGCATCACTTTCCCGCATGCCTGTCAACTACTCGCCAACGAGCTTGGCATCGACACATCGCTGCAAAAGGAGGTAAATAAGCCCATAATCGAGCAGCGCGTTAGGCGAACGAATGAAACTCCTGGCATGTTCCAGTACCTCGAAAAAGAGTTCACCGACGAAGAACTGTTCATCATGGGACCATTCGTCAGTAGGCGAGTGATGGAGCGCTACGGCTGGAAATCGCTCAGCGAGTACGACATCATCAAGCAGGACAAAGTCACCGAGATTCACGCAAATGAGAATTATCCCATCTTTGCGCGCGATTGCGGCGACTTTTACAAGATCTATAAGCCGTATGAGTTCGACAAGCAATACCGCTTCGTCTACATGCCAAAATACAAGGACAGCAGTATTCATACCAAAGACTTCATCAATGGTCTGAAAGAGATCAACGCTGCCCTTAACGAGATGCACAACGGCAGCCACGGCGAAGATGACGAAAACATCGAAACGCACAGCGACAAGAAACTCTCCGCCATCTTCATCTGCTCGGGCGAACGTGATGCCATGAACATCGCTGGCATGGGCTATTATCCTGTGTGGTTCAATTCCGAAACGGCAAACATCACCTACGAGCAGTATCATCTGCTCAAAAGTAAGGCTCACACCATCTACAACATTCCTGACATTGATGAAACGGGTCTCAGACAGGGCGGAAAACTCGCACTGCAGTACATCGACCTGCGAACGGTAGAGCTGCCACAATGGTTGAACGAACGCCGTGACAATCGTGGCAGACCTCGCAAAGACCTGCGCGATTTTGTTGAACTGCAACCCCGTAAGGAAGCCAAGAGAGATTTTGATAACCTAGTCGCTGCATCGATGTCCGCTTGCTTTTGGGAGACGCTGCACATCGGCAAACGTGAGGTCATCAATATCCGCGTCACATCGCTGCTTTATTACCTCAAATTGGCAGGTTTCCGCCGTTGGCAAGATCCGTATTCACAACGATGGTTCTTTGTCCAAATAAAGGGCTATAAAGTCACCAAATGCGACATTAGCGACATCCGTGACTTCATCATAAGGGAGATCAAACGCAGGCATTTGCCAACCGAGGTTTTGGAATCGTTCATCTTGAGTGGTAAGACCTCGCGATCGGTCTTCGACAACCTCGAGAGTGCTAGCCTTGAGTTCCGTGATTTGGGAGAAAAGAAGATACTCCATTTCCAGAACGGCGACTTTAGTGTGGACAAAAACGCTTTTGAGAAAATAACTGCTTTGCAGTCGTATTATTGGGCAAATAAGGTTGTACCGCATGCTATCCATCGTCTGCCATCGAGCTACCAGTACGATGCCAATACAGGCAAAATAAGCTTTCTGGGACATCCCTCGAAGGTCTATAGGTATCTTACCAACACTTGCCGTGTTCATTGGCGTGATGAGTACGAAAATAAGGCTACTGGCAATGACTACGAGGATAGTCAATACCGTGAGAAGTACAAGTTCTCTCTTTATGGCGATCGCCTCACTCCTGAGCAACAGGAAGAGCAGGTCATGCACTTGCTCAACAAGATGTATGTCTACGGCTACTTGCTCTACGGTAAGAAATCCGATAGCCATGCTTTTGCTGTTTGGGCTATGGAGAACCAAGACTTGGAAGTGAACTATTGCTCTGGTGGATCGGGGAAAACGCTTTTCTATCGTTGTCTTGAGAAAACAGGCTTTTTGAAGATTCTCACCCTCGATGGACGCAATCCGATGCTCTTCAACAACAATCACTACATGGAGCGAGTGGACTACGATACCGACATCATTCATTTTGAGGATACCAACTTCGATTTCAAATTCCAAGCTGTCTATGGCATCATCGACAGTGGTGTGACTGTCAATCGAAAGAACGAGGGTTCGTTCGTTATCCCTTATCAGGCTGCGCCTAACTTGGTGATGTGCTCCAACTTTGCTCCGCCAGATAACAATCCCTCAACGCGTAGACGCATCATTCCTGTCATCTTTTCCGATTACTATCACTACAAAGTGGACAATGCCTATCAAGAGACACGACAGGTGAAGGACGACTTTGGTACCGATCTTTTCAATCACTCTTATACCGAAGAGGATTATAACGCGGATATCAATTTTATGATTGACTGTCTGCAGTTATTCCTTACGATGAAGAGTGAAAACAAGGTTTGTCAACCTCCGTTGGTCAACTTCGAGAAGCGAATCCATCACCAGTTGATTGGCGATGTACTGCTCGAGTTCTTCGATGACTATTTCATCGATCAGGGTAACACCGACCGACTTATTCCCAAGTTTGATGTCTATAACGCACTCAAGCGATGGAGTGATGGTCGCAATGCTTACTTGACTATGACTCGGTTTAAGAAGACGTTGATAGAGTATTGTAAGTATCGCGATTTTGAGTTTAATCCAGCATCGCTGTGTACTTCTAACGACAATCGTATCATTTGTAAACGAGATGAGGGTGATCGCAAGATAGCCATGGAGTGCATCTGTGTACATGTCCCAGGTAACAACATACAATTGGACTAATTGAATGCTATCCACGTTAATAGTAAGCAAGGAGTTATCTCCTTGCTTTTTTTGCCACTTGGACAGAATTTTTTTTACTATTCTTATCATAGATATAAATTGTAACTTTGTAACTTAATGAAAAAAATAGTATATAACTATCTAATAATAAGTAAGTTAGGTCGGTTACAAAAAGTTACAAAAGGTTACAAAGTTACAGTGCAATCCAAGTATTTTTCAAAAAATTTTTTAGTCGAAAAACTATGGCTTACTTTTGCACCACAATCAGTAAAAACCAATAAAAATCAAACCAAAATCAATTCAAAAATGGAAACAAAAACACTAGCATTTGATGTTCGAGACATCGAACAGTTCAAGGAGATCTTCCCTGACTTCAAGTCGGGAAAGATGTCAGGACGAGAATTGGGGAATAAGTTGCTTGAAGTTCTGCAAGATCAAGCTGCAACCCCCGAATTCATGCACTTGCAGCAGGAATTGCAAGATTCAATCAACGTAAAAAATGAACTCCAAGAGAGGTTGCAGGCAAACAATCAACAAGTTGCAGAGCTGCAAGACCGCTGCAACCAACTTGAAGCCCAACTTGCAGAAAAGGTTGCAGAAAAAGCTTCAACCTCCGAAATCATTGACTTGCAACAAAAACTGCAAGACAAATGCGACCAACTTGAGGCACGACTTGCAGAAAAACTTGCAGAAACCACTGCAACCACCGAATGCAAGCACATGCAGCAAGAACTGCAAGCCATGTTGCAGGACTTGCAGGACAAAAATGCAACACTTGAAGCTCGCTGCAAGGAGTTGAAGTTGCAGTTGAAGGAGGCATTGAACCGCCAAGATGCGTACGCATTCACGCCGTATTTCAAGCAACTTATTGAAGTGATGACTGTCAAAATTAACGAAATCTCCGAAACCAATTATTCAACTACCGATGTCATCATGCAATCGCTTTTCGCAACTTACTTCAATAGCCATACTTCAATCCGCTATACCTACCCAATGAGTAGGGGAGAGCTGCTCGCGTTGGCTCAGCAGTACTATCCTGAACTCAGGAACGAAAAAGAACTGTTCAATTTTATGATTCACAAAATAAAGGAGGAGGAATCATGACTGCAAAAGAACAACTGCTGATGGCTGCCGTAAAGCCATTTTTGCCGCAAATCAAGCAGCAACTCACTCCTGCTTTGGAGATGTTCGTCGAATCGCGCTTGAAAGAGATAGAGGTGCATAAAGCCATTGCCGACACCAAACCTCTCATGCTCATCTGCCATGACGCTCAAGGGAACATCTACCTTTGCGATGCACTCATGAAAGGCGTTGAAATAGCCGGAATTACGCGAAAAGTGTCGCTCGATGTCTTGACCAACCAAATCATTGCTAACTTAACCGACATGTGATATGAACGACGACGCAACAACCGAAATCATCGACAACGCTCCAACGGGGACATTCGAGGACTTTATGCAGATGGCAGACGAGCCAAACGAGATACCTGTGGACGAAATGCCCGTAGGCGATGAGGTGGAAGAGGAACTCATCAACGAGATCAATCAACCAAAAGACCCGATGGGCATCACGGTCGAACCCGATGATGATAGCCTGCAGGCAAAGGACATCTTGGACGATGAAGCGTTCAAATTCTCTGGCGAGATGCTCTCGTTTGGAATTGATGTCGGCGCAGCCTATCTCTTAGCTTGGATCGCTCATCAGCCCTTGGAGACCTATCGCTTGCCCCCGAAAGACTTGAAAAAGTTGGAGAAGGTGATCGCCAAATGCACGCGCGACACCAAGCTGATGCTATCGCCATGGCAAGGGCTTTTTGTGGTGCTGATTGCCATCTATGGCATGAAGATTCCGCAAGTGATAGAGGCTCGCCGAGAGTGGAAAGAGGGACAAATGCAACTGAAAGAGTATGATAGAGAAGATAAAGCAATTCCTGTTCGGGACGAGGGCAGAAGAGATACCAACAGTGCGCCCAACGCTGACCAGCCAACAGCTGATGCAGCAGATGGCGCTACGGGAGCAGGTGATGCAGCAGAACCCGAAAGCAGCCACACGGACCAGTAAGCTGATAGTGGTGCTTGGCGCCAATGGCACGGGCAAAACCACCTTCATCAAGCAAGTGTGTGCAGCTACACGGCAACGCATTTTGATTATCACTCCTGATGATACGGAATACAACGAAGTAGATGCCTACGGCAATGCGCTTTATCCAATGAACGAACTGCGGACAAAACAGGACTTTATGTTCGATGGCGTGTGCCGCCATATTTTCGACCCACAATGGACCACGCGCGTGCTGCACAACTTCAAATGCGGCATCATCGTCTTCGACGACTGCCGTGCCTACTTTCCCGCACGAACCGAGCAGGTCATACACGAGTTGATGATACGCCGCCGCCAACGCGAGGTGGATATGATTGCCGTAGGGCATGGCTTCACCGAAGTGCCACCCAAGTTCTTCACTTTTGCTACCGATTATGTGCTTTTTCGCACGGAAGATAGTATCGACACACGTAAACCATACATCCGATCGTTCGAGAAAGTCAAGAAGATGCAAGAAACCGTGAATAAGCGCGCCAAACATGATCCACACTATCACAGACGAATGAAACAATAAAACTACACAGAACCTATGAAATCAATGCTTAAATCGGAGTTAGCTCGTGCAGCGGGAGTGAGTGATCGCACCTTCAGTCGCTGGTTCCAACACATGATACCTGCCATCGAGCAAGACCTCAACATCACTATCAATCGTCGTTGCAAACTCATACCGCCCAACGTGGCCAAATGGGTGTGCGACAAGTATTGCATCGATGTGCCATGATATTCTGCCAATAGCTTGCAAACGTCATTCTCGTTACTCTCCCATGGGGACAAATACAACAAAGAGCAACCGAAATCTCGGCTGCTCTTGTTTTGTTTATAACCTATTCCCCCTCTCTGAGGGGGTTAGGGGGAGTCTTATCTTACAACAATCTTTTGTGCAGCGTTTCCAACTTTCACAATGTAAACACCATTCAACTGACCATTCATCTCGGTAACGTTTTGACCGGTGATGGTGAAGATTTGCATGCCTTCTGCGCCATAGATTGTGCCATTTTCGGCATAAATCTCTGCCATCTCTACATTTTGCAGAGCGGTTGCGGTTGTGGCTTTGAAGGTGGCGCTAACGCTTACATTAGCGGCGGGCATTGTGAATTTGTTGTCTTCCGAAACCGTAACATCGTTGTTATCAGCGTCTTTAACAGAAAGTACATCAACTTCGTAGCCTTTGTCAGGCGTGATGGTGAGTTCTACCTCGTCGCCATAGTTGGCGGTGGTTGCGCCAGAGGCTACGCTGACTTTGCCATTTTCGATGTCGTTGGCAATGTTAATCGCATAGTCAATTTTCTTGAAGGTAGCACTTACGGTAACTGCGTTTGCAGGCATTGTGAATTTGTAATCTTCTGAAACTGCAACATCAACATCAGCAGCGTCTTTTACGGTCAGTTTGTCAACTTCGTAGCCTTTGTCAGGCGTGATGGTGAGTGTAACCGTTTTGCCAGCGGCGGCTGTGGTCATGTCGGCGGTAACTGTGCCATTCTCGGGCG
>CAVHRT010000089.1:0-6916 GCA_963638355.1 Flexilinea sp.
CTACTGATACTAGGCACGAAATAATCGGCTGAAAATAGTTGTAGATGGCCACCTGAGTTGGACGAAGCACTTGTTGTGCAAAAGTCATCAAGATATATGCACAATAAGTTCCGAAAAAGACGACAAATCCCACTTCAAGATAAGAAGTTAAGGCAATTTCGCTCCACGGCAAAGATACAATATGCGCTGTGGTAAAAGGCCAAATAGTTAGTGTAGCGAACAACATCATCCATTTCATACAGGTGATGACCGAATACTTCTTGACCAGTTTGTTGAATAACACCAGATAGGTGGCAAAAGAACATTGTGCCACCACGCACATCACAGCTCCTATCGCATCGGTATACGGATTGGCAGATGGTTGAGCCGAAGCCGTATGCGAAGTCAAGATAACCATCAATGCACCAGACAACGCCAAACAGATACCAAGCACCTTCTGCCACGAGATATGCTCATGCAAGAAAATGACCGATAGAATCAGTGAGATAATAGGCAAGGTTGTGGTCATGATACTTGCATTAACCGGCGAGGTATAACTGATACCAACCGTATACAAGCCCTGGTTGAATGTAATACTACACAACGAGGCCAAGAAGAATAGCCCGATATCATGCAATGGCACATGCTCCTGTTTCTTGCCGCAAAGCGACAGCACAAGAGAAGTCAACCAGAAGCAAAGAGCCCCGCCTGCAACTCGGAAAGCGACAATATCTAACCCTGTAAAATCGGAACGCATGGCATCCTTAGCAAATGGCGCCATCAGTCCCCAACAGACACACGCCATTGCAATCGATGCATGGCGCAACCAAATCTTTTCTGTACTCATTTTTAGAGTAAATTCAGCGTGCAAAATTACTACATTCCACCTATATGCACAAATTTTTTTTTCGACCCATAAAGTGGGCAAACGACAAAAAGCGGACTTCCCCTTTCGAGAAAGTCCGCTGTATATGGATTGATGTGACGTTTGCCGTCGCGCGGGAGTACAAATCTCGCGCGATTTGCATTACACGGACGCACGCAGTGCGTCCCTACGATCATCAAATAATCAAATGAAACTGCAGTACCCTCCTGTGGCGCACTCCTCTCTCCTAATTCCTAACTGTCTTTTTGTCTTTATTCTTTACTCTTTACTCCATATTCCAAAAAAATTGTATCTTTGCAATGTCATGAAACGGTTCGTTCATACTGCATTTTTTCCGTTGTTGATTGGCTTGTTGGTGGCTCTGTGTGGCTGCTGGCAGGTCGAAACGGCTGATGCTGCAGTCGCTACGGCCGAATCGTACAGCGACGATTGCTTCGAGCAAGGCGGTTTGGAGGCAGCGTGCGATGCCGAGATTTTCTCGACCACAGCGCAGTTTGCCTCGCGTGCCAACAAGGTGCTCGATGGTCGCAGTCGCCGTTTCAACACCAATTATCACTCCATCAATCTGAAAGCGGGCAGCCTGCCACAGTGCAAAGTTGCAACAGTGCCGTGCGCGCTGTTTGGCTCGTCGCAAACTGCCAATTTACGCAACAACCAAAGCCTTATCCGCTTGGGCAAGCTCATTATTTAGGGTGAAGATTTTTGAGCGAAAAATCGCTCCAGAATCTCTTTTTTGCTATGCGTATTTCCCAATTTTTGCAGGAATTATGCACGGCCAAATACTCATTTTAAATAATTGATTTCTAATGGTTTACGTTATTTTTATAATTTCGTTGGTTGGCATTGTTTGGGGTGCCGACCGTTTGGTCGATGGCTCGGTAGCGGTGGCGCATCGCTATGGCATTTCCGACTTTGTGATAGGCGCTGTGATTGTGGGCATTGGCACCTCTATGCCCGAGTTGGCCGTGAGTTCGTATGGCGCATGGCAAGGCAATGTTGATGTTGCCATCGGGAATGTGATCGGCTCAAATTCGTTCAATGTGCTGGCCATTTTGGGCTTGACTGCAGCGCTTTGGCCTGTGGCGGTGACGCGCGAAAATATGCGTTTCGAAATGCCTGCGTGCGTGTTCGTTTCGGTGCTGGTTCTGGCACTGGCATTCAATTTCTTCAATGGCACGGCGGTCTCTATCGGTCGCATCGATGGCATTGTGCTGCTGGTTTGCTTTGTGGCGTTCATGTGGATTTCGTTTTGGCGCGACAAACATTCGGCCGAGCATGCCGAAAAAATGGCCGATGTGAAGCAGGCGAAAAAGGAGAGCAAACTCTGGCTGGCAGTGCTTTACATTGTGCTTGGTCTGACTGCCTTGGTCGTTGGTAGCCACTATTTTGTCGATTCGGCGGTGGAAATAGCCAAGGCGTGGGGCGTGAACGACGCATTCATCTCCATCACACTGATAGCGTGCGGCACCTCGTTGCCCGAGTTGGCAGCGTCGTTGGCGGCAGCGTTCAAAAAGAATACGCAGTTGGCGCTGGGCAACATCATCGGCTCGAACATTTTCAACATCACCTTCATTCTGGGCGTTAGTTCGCAGATTGCACCGCTCACGGGTGGCGGCATCACCATGGTCGACTATGCGGTAATGATTGCCGCAGCCATCATACCAATGCTGTTTGGCATTCGCGGGCGCATTCCGCGCTGGGGCGGCGTGCTGATGGTGCTGTGCTATGTGGCATACACCGTTTATCTCGTGAAAATGCAAACGATCTAATCGCTTAATTACTTAATTTCCAATTACTTAATTATTGGCCGGTTCGACACGCTCACCGCCCAATCTGAAATTTGAAATCTGAAATCTGAAATTTAAACATTATGGAATTGACTTTGCAACTACTGACATTGCTTGGCGCGCTGGGCATGTTTTTGTACGGCATGAATATGATGAGCTCGGGCTTGCAAAAGGCAGCGGGCGAACGATTGCGCCATATTTTGGCAGCCATGACATCGAACCGCGTGAAGAGCGTCGGCACAGGCTTGGCCATCACTTCTATCATTCAGTCGTCGAGCGCCACCACGGTGATGGTGGTGGGCTTTGTGAACGCAGGTTTGTTGGCTCTCGATCAGGCCATTGGCGTGATAATGGGCGCGAACATCGGCACTACGGTTACGGCGTGGCTCATCTCGCTATTGGGCTTCAAAATGGACATTTCGGTGCTGGCAGTGCCGCTCATGGCCGTTGGTTTTGTGATGAGCGTATCGAAACACGAGCGTTACAAAAATATCAGCGAGTTTATCATCGGTTTTTCGCTCCTGTTTTTGGGACTTTCGCTGATGAAAAATTCAGTGCCCGATCTCGAAAAAACGCCCGAAGTGTTGGCATTCATCAGTCGCTGGACGGGCTACGGATTCTGGTCGGTGCTGCTGTTCTTGGCTTTTGGCACGGTGCTGACGCTGGTTTTGCAGTCGTCGAGCGCCACCATGGCACTCACGCTCATCATGCTCAGTCTGGGCTGGCTGCCATTCGATATGGCCGCTGCCATGGTGCTTGGCGAAAATATCGGCACTACCATCACAGCCAACATTGCCGCTGCTATGGCCAATGTGAACGCCAAACGCGCGGCCTTGGCGCACACCCTATTTAACGTGTTTGGCGTGATTTGGGCATTGGCGCTATTCCGACCGTTTGTGAACTTCATTGGCTTGACCATCACTTGGATGGGCTATCCCAATCCAGCCGAACTGCCAAGCGGCATGCTCGATCCTACCTCGCCCGAAGCCACAGCGGCACTCTACGGACTTTCGATGCTGCACACGCTGTTCAACACCATCAACACCTGCATTTTAATTTGGTTTGTGCCACAAATTGCCAAAATCGTAACCGCACTCATCAAGAGCAAAGTGAACCCCGAAGACGAGATTTTCAAAGTGAAATTTATCAGTGCTGGCCCAATGGCAACGCCCGAACTCTCGGTGGTGCAAGCGTGGAAAGAAGTGGTTCATTTCGGACAGATTTTGCAAAAAGGTTTTGGCTATGTGAAACAGGCCATTCATGCCCCGAATGCCGATGAATTCGAGAAATATCGCCAGAAATTGGTGAAATACGAGGAGATTTCGGACCGCATTGAGTACGAAATTGCCACTTTTGCCAACGACATTCCACAAGGCAGCATCAGCGAACACACGCGCGAAGGCTTGACTGCCGTCTATCGCATAATCGACGAGCTGGAGAGCCTTGGCGACTCGGGCGAAGCCATCAGTCGTCTGCTGGCGCGCCGCAACGAGCATGGACAACATTTCAGCGAAACCGAGATGGCGGCTATCGACGAGATGGCTGGGCTGATCGACGATGCCTACCGCGTGATGATTGCCAACTTGCAGAGCGACGAAGGCGAAAAAATCGACCTGCAGGCGGCAGTCGACTGCGAAGTGCGCATCAACGAGCGGCGCGACGAACTGCGCGAAGAGGCCATTCGCGACCTCGACCGCAAAGGCTCGTACCAAGAACGCGTCTATTTCATGGACCTGATAGCCGAGTTCGAGCGCATGGGCGATTTCATCATCAACATTTCGCAAGCCGTTGAAAAGATGAGAAAATAATCTCCGAAAAATTGCCAAAACATTGAATTGTAGCGGACGCAATTGGTGTGTCCGCTACTTTTTTTGCGCAAAGCATAATGGCAAAAAAGTTTTGATTTCGCATTTTTATCTATAAAAAAATATAAAATTGGCAGATTTTTGCTCACTTCAGAGAAAAACTGTAATTTTGCGGCGTTAACAATAATTTTTCACACCTAAATTCAATCAAACAATGAAAAAGGTAATTTATTCGCTTGCAGCCGTGGCTCTCGTAGCAGGTATCGCCACCTCGTGCAACAAACAAGACGACGAAGTGGCAAATGAGCCCTTCAAATTCAATGTCGTAGAACTGACCGATGGTTCTGCCACCGTAGCTGTTACGCCCGACTCGCTCGGCAAAACGTACTTCACCCTCTACGGAACGAAGGACGAGTACAACGAAATTATCGACTCGCTGGGCGAGGCTGGTTTCATCGAGTATCAGTATGAGTATGTAATCAGCTACATCGAAAAACTTGCAAAGTATGGTTACAACTACGGCTTTGAGGATTTTGCTACTGTAGGCAAGGACACTTTGGCTCTCGGTCCTGGTCTGGATCCACAAACCGAGTATGTCGCAGCCGCCTTCTATCTCGATTCGCTGGGCAACAACGATGGCAAAATCTACATCCACAACTTCACGACCCAAGCCGTTGAACAGAGCAACGTAGAACTGAAAATCGCTTCCGATGGCGACACCCTGTTCCACATCACGTTGAGCGACGAAAATCAGTTGTATATCTACTATGCCGAACTCGCCGACACCATCGCTGTGTATGGTGCAGAAACCTATCTGCAAAACTATGTAGATATGATAGTCGGCTACCGTGCATCAAACTATCAGTTCATCGTTCACTCTGGCAATGAAGATGTCTCAATCAATGAACTGCCAGTATGGAACTCGGGCAAATACCAACTGATAGCAGCTCCATTCACCGAAGGCGCACATGTTTGCGGCAAAGCCGTTAGCTATGCCTTCGAATACGCTGGCGCATCGTATAGCCCTGCACTGGCACCAGCCGAAAAAGTTTTGAACCTTGACAAAATTCACCGCATCAGAAAATAAAGCGGTAATCGTCTAATAACGAACGGCTTGGAGATTGCTCTTCAAGCCGTTTTTTCTCTTAATTAAAAAATTGGATAATTAGATAATTAGGTAATTGATTTGCCGTTTGTCGGAGAAAATTGCATTTCTGACGAAAAATTTGTACAAAAGCATGTCGTTTTCGAAAAATTTTGTACCTTTGCAGCCGAATTTGTATCGAATTATAACCAAAACATTCAAAACAATGAAAAAATTATTCTATTGCCTCACTGCTGTGGCACTTGTTGCAGGTCTCGCATCGTGCGACAAAAAAGACAAAGAAGGAACCGATGGCGTAACTCCAACTCCAACCACAACCGAAGCCGAACTTGTTGGTGGGTATGTTGAATTTTATGGAACCGACTATGGGACTGAAGCCAACAATTTTATACTGTCTCTTTATACCGACATGACCGCCGACGAAGATGGCTATTTCAATTCGAAAGGTAGTGCCGTACAAATCGACCTTTATGCCGAAGGCGGAGAAGATGAAGATGGTAACATTACACTCGTGGCTGGCACTTACACTTTGAGCGCCGACGAAGATTATCCTGCAGGCACATTCAGCGTTGACTACAGTAAGTGGTTCGAAATTGATGATGCTGGTGAACAAACGCTTTATGGTCTAAAAGAAGGAACTGTAGTTATTGCAGCTAATGGCGATGCATACGATATCAAAATTAACCTTGTAGACTCGCTTGGCAACACACGCATTGGCACATACAATGGCGAACTCGATGTTTATGACGAACGCGAAGATCCATACGATGGAGAGCCAACAGAAGCAGAGAAAATCACTGTAAATGCTCCTAAAGATTCTATCGAAGCATACAACTATGGCGACTTTTATGATAAAGGAACTGACAATCTCGCTATCTATGTTTGGGACGACAACACAACAGTTTCGTTGAGTCTTTATGTAGCAAGTGGCGCAACCACACTGCCCGTAGGCGAATACAAATTTGCTGATGACTATTCGGATATGAGCCTTGAAGCAGGAGAATTGTACTACAGCATATTTGCACTTGGCAGCTACGCTATGACTGAAGACGCATACTATTGGCTGACCGATGGCACAGTGAATGTAAGTCTGGGCGAGGATAGCATTTACACAATTTCTGGAACACTCACATCGCACTATGGCAGCGAAATCAGTGTGAACTACACAGGCAAAGTTGCAATTGAGGATGATTCCGACTACGATGACGACGACGACGACGACGCATCGTATGTTGCACCAAAGAGCATTCGCAAAGCCGCTGTAAATCACAAAAAAGCAGCATTGCGTAAGAAATAAGGCAAAAAGTTTTTCTTCATAATTTGGGAACGGCCCGAGGAGCATACAACCTCGGGC
>CAVHRT010000090.1:0-6678 GCA_963638355.1 Flexilinea sp.
GCACATGGTGGTTCGATTATGAAAATGAAATAACATATTCTCTGGTTTCTGGTACAGTTACAATTACAGAAACCGATGGAGTTTATACTATTGTAGTGGATGCACTTACTGAAGATGGCGGTAGCGTAAAAGCAACATATACGGGCACTGTCGAAATTGAAGAAGGTGAATACACCGCCCTTCGCGATATCGAAGTTATGAGCGACGTTTATGCACGCGACGGACGCATCTATGCCGAAGAGGGCGCACGCATCTATACCGTAACTGGCATTGATGTAACCACGCTGAATGGTCAACTCGAGGGCGTTTATGTAGTGAAGAACGGCAACAAAGTTGCGAAAGTAGTGGTTAAGTAAGACTACCCCTAACCCCCTCAGAGAGGGGGAATAGGTCATAGTTTATAGAAAACGGCTTCTGAACTTGGTTTAGAGGCTGTTTTTTTTAGAACATAGAATTTAGGAGCATAGAACATAGCCTGTAGGGACGTGGCGCGCCGCGTCCCTACAAGCTTTATGCTCTCCCCCCTTGGGGGATTGATGGGGTCTTTTGCTCTTATCACCAAAAAATCGTATCTTTGCAGATTGTATTTGAATCAAAAAACAACGAATTTATAATGGATACCGACAATTTTTCGCGCAGGCACATTGGCATTTCTGAACGCGATCTGCCAAAAATGCTTGCCACCATCGGCGTGAAGATGGTGGACGAACTCATCGACCAGACCATTCCCGCTGGCATCAGACTGAAACGCCCGCTGAACCTGCCACCAGCCATGAACGAACATGAATTTCTGGCGCATATCCGCCAGTTGGCGCAAAAAAACGTGCTGGCCGACAATTACATCGGCTTGGGCTATTATGGCACAGTGACGCCCGCCGTGATCATGCGCAATGTGTTCGAAAATCCCGTTTGGTACACCTCGTACACACCCTATCAGGCCGAGATTTCGCAGGGTCGTCTGGAGGCGTTGCTCAATTTCCAAACCATGATTTCGGACCTCACGGCACTGCCGCTGGCCAACTGCTCGCTGCTCGACGAGGCTACTGCCGCCGCCGAAGCCATGACCATGATGCACAATCTGCGCAGTCGCGAGCAGGTAAACGCTGGCGTGAACGCACTTTTTGTCGATGAAAAATTGTTCCCACAAACTATCGATGTGTTGCGCACACGCAGTCTGCCGCAAGGCATAGAATTGGTGTTTGGCGATTGGCGCACATTCGATTTCGCGAAACCAGTGTTCGGCGCAATTGTGCAATATCCAAACAGCGATGGCGTGATTTGCGATTACAAAGAATTCGCTGAAAAATGTCATGCCAACGGCGCAAAACTCACTGTCGTTGCCGATATTTTGGCACTTACGCTGCTTGCGCCTCCGGGCGATTGGGGTGCTGACATTGCCGTTGGCTCCACGCAACGCTTCGGCATGCCGCTCTATTTTGGCGGTCCATCGGCTGCCTACATGGCCACGCGCGATGAGTACAAACGCTCTATGCCAGGGCGCATTATTGGCGTTACGAAAGATGCGAACGGACATCGTGCGCTGCGTCTGGCGCTGCAAACACGCGAACAGCACATCAAGCGCGAAAAAGCCACATCGAACATCTGCACGGCACAAGCGTTGCCCGCCATCATGGCTGGATTCTACGCTGCTTGGCACGGCAACGAAGGCTTGCAAGAAATCGCCATGAATGTGCATATAAAAGCCGTGATGACCGCCAACGAACTGGTGAAACTCGGCTGTTGCCAACTGAACGAGACCTATTTCGATACCATACGAATTGCCCTGCCCGAAGGCGCGTCGGTCGAAAAGCTGCGCAAACTGAGTGAGGTAAACCGCGTCAATTTCCGCTATTTCGAAAATGGCGAAATCGGCATCAGCATCGACGAAATCACAAGCACCGACGGCATTGCCAAGATTGTGGCGATTTTTGCAAATATTCTTGGAAAAGAGATGCCAACCTCGTTCGATGGCGTCAAGAGTTTGTCGGTGTCGAAAGAATTGGTGCGCCACACGCCTGCGCTGCATCACGAAGTGTTCGAAAAATATCACAGCGAAACCGAGATGATGCGTTACATCAAGAGCCTCGACCGTAAGGATATTTCGCTGGCGCAATCGATGGTGTCGCTGGGCAGTTGCACCATGAAGTTGAACGCCGCTGCCGAAATGTTGCCGCTCAGTTGGGCTGAATTTACGGGCATTCATCCATTCGCACCTGCATCGCAAACGGCTGGTTATCAGGAGATTATAAAAAATCTTACCGAATATCTCTGCGAAATTACAGGTTTTGCCGATTGCACGCTGCAGCCAAATTCTGGCGCGGCTGGCGAATATACGGGTTTGATGACCATTCGTCGTTATTTGGCGGCCAATGGCGGAGCAGAGCGCAACATTGTGCTGATTCCTGCTTCGGCTCACGGCACAAATCCTGCCAGTGCAGTGCAAGCGGGCTTCACCGTGGTGGTGGTGGCTTGCGACGAGCAGGGCAATGTGGATTTGGACGATCTGCGTGCCAAAGTCGACGAAAACCGCGACCACTTGGCTGCGCTGATGATAACTTATCCTTCGACGCACGGCATTTTCGAGCCTGAAATTGCCAAAATCTGCGACATCATTCACCAAGCGGGCGCGCAAGTCTACATGGACGGCGCCAATATGAATGCGCAGGTTGGACTCACTTCGCCGGGCAATATCGGTGCCGATGTTTGTCACTTGAATCTGCATAAGACATTCGCTAGTCCTCACGGAGGCGGCGGTCCGGGCGTTGGCCCAGTTTGCGTGGCGAAACATTTGGTCGATTACCTGCCGCATCATCATTTTACCGATGCAGCGAATGAAAATACTGCTGTGTCGGCATCGCCGTGGGGCAGTGCGGGCATTTTGCCAATCACCTACGCCTACATTCGCATGATGGGTGCCGAGGGTTTGACCGAAGCCACAAAAATGGCGATTTTGAGTGCCAATTATCTTGCAAAACGCCTCGAAAACGATTATGGGATTGTCTACACTGGCAAAACGGGTCGCGTTGGTCACGAGATGATACTCGATTGCCGCCATTTCAAAGCCGAAACGGGCATCGACGAGAACGATATTGCCAAACGTCTGATGGATTTCGGATTTCATGCGCCCACGTTGTCGTTCCCAGTTCATGGCACGCTGATGATAGAGCCGACCGAGAGCGAGCCGCTGAGCGAGTTGGATCGTTTTGTGGAGGCGTTGCTCGTTATTCGCGACGAGATAGACGATGTGGCGTTTGGTCGCATCGACCGCAACGACAATCCGCTGAAAAATGCGCCGCACCCCGACTATGTGCTGATGGGCGATGAGTGGTCGCACCCTTACGGACGCGAAAAAGCCGCATTCCCGCTGCCTTGGGTTCGCGAAAATAAATTCCACATTCCAGTGGCGCGTGCCGACAATGGCTGGGGCGATCGCAATCTGGTAGCCGTGTGCGAGAAATAATTTCAGATTCCAGATTTCAGATTTCAGATTGCGGTATCCAGCACTATATGCAGAATGTTGTGGAGTGCGAAACTTTATGAACTTTATAACTTTACAAACTTGATAAACTTGGAAATCAACTCATCAACTTTACTATGGGATTAACACAATTTTATTGGTTGCTTGGCGCATTGGCCTTGCTTGGATTGGCTGTTTTTGTGGCACTTTACTTTGTAGATGCTGGTTATGGCAAAATGCGCACCGAGAAATGGGGGCCTGCCATGAACAACAAACAGGGCTGGTTCTTGATGGAAGTGCCAGTGTTCATCGTTGTGCTTTGTCTGTGGATTGCGTCGCCATTCCCCGATGTACGCAAAGCACCGTATTGGGTCTTTCTGCTGATTTTTGAATTTCACTATTTTCAGCGGTCGTTCATTTTTCCGTTGCTGCTCAAGGGCAAAAGCAAAATGCCAATAGCCATCATGGCCATGTCGGTAGTGTGGAATTTGTTCAATGGCTATGTGCAGGGCTGGTGGCTATTCTACCTTGCTCCGCAAGATCCAACCTACAGTCAACTCTACACCACGGCGTGGCTCACCGATCCGCGGTTCATCATTGGTACAGTGGTGTTCATTGTGGGTTGGTGCATCAACATGCATTCCGACCATGTCATTCGCCACTTGCGTAAGCCGGGCGACACCAAGCACTATCTGCCAAAGAAAGGTATGTATCGCTATGTAACCTCGGCCAACTATCTGGGCGAAATCACCGAGTGGCTCGGTTTTGCCATTCTCACTTGGTCGCTGGCGGGACTGCTGTTCTTTTGGTTCTCGTGCTGCAACCTCGTTCCGCGCGCCAACAGCATCTATCACAAATACGAAAAAGAGTTCCCCGACGAGTTCGACCGCAAACGACTGAAGCGGATAATTCCGTTTGTCTATTGATGCTACGCATCAAGTATTTGAAGATTTGAAAATTTGAAGATTATGGCGACTCTGAGTAATTTCGAAGAACTTGACATTTGGAAGAAGGCTCGTGATTTGTGCAAAAGAATTTATAGTGTTACTTATTACGAGAATTTTTCGCGCGATTATCGCTTTGTCGCACAAATTCGAGCAGCGGCTGGATCAATCATGGACAATATCGCCGAAGGTTTCGAGCTTGAAAATAACAAGGAGTTTATCCGATTCCTGTTCATTTCCAAAGGTTCGTGCGGCGAGGTTCGTAGTCAACTAATTCGTGCCAACGATTGCCATTATATTTCTGATGAAGAATTAGCGGAGTTGAAAAATTTTGCCTTGGAACTTTCGTCGAACATCTCCAAATTCATTCAATATCTTCAAAAAAGTAATATTGCGGGAAATAAGCACAACATTATCCGCTAATTTTCAAATCTTCAAATTTTCAAATGAATAATAGTGAAACTATGAACAATAAACTTTTCACCCCATTCCAACTTGGACCTATCACGCTGCGAAATCGTTTTATTCGGTCGGCGGCGTTCGAAAATATGGCGCGCGACAACATGCCGACGCAGCAACTGCAGGACTACCATGTGAGCGTGGCGCGCGGTGGCGTAGCCATGACAACGGTGGCTTATTGCGCTGTCGACCTCAGCGGCGTGTCGTTCAACGGGCAACTTTATGTGCGCCCCGAGAGTCTGGCTGGACTCAAAAAACTGACCGACGCCATTCATGCCGAAGGCGCAAAAGCCAGCATTCAACTTGGGCACTGCGGCAACATGACCCATTTCTACACTTGCCACTGCATGCCTGTGAGCGCATCGAATGGTTTCAACCTTTATTCGCCAACCATTCATCGCCGATTGAAAGTGTTTGAAATTCAGCAACTTGTGAAGAAATTTGGTGAGGCGGTCGACTTTTGTCGCGAGGCGGGATTCGATTGCGTCGAGATTCACGCTGGGCACGCCTACCTCATTTCGCAGTTCATCAGTCCGCGCACCAACCACCGTCACGACCAATACGGCGGCTCGTTCGAAAATCGTGTGCGTTTCCTCAACGAGGTACTCGACGAGGTGATGCTGCACGCCAAAGACGACATGGCTGTGGTGGTGAAAACCAACATGTGGGACGACTGCTGGCGCGGTAGCGACATAGCCGAAGGCATACGTGTGGCGAAAGAGATTGCCAAACACCATGTGCACGGCATTGTGCTTTCGGGCGGCACGGTGAGTCGTTCGCCAATGACCATTTTGGGCGGCGCTATGCCTTACAAAACTTTGGCGCACTACATGTCGACAAAATCGTTCTGGTGGCTCAAAGCCGCGCTCAATCTGCCCGGCGTTGCTCCGGTGATGATGCCAACATCGCCATTCAAAGAACTCTATTTCATGGACAAAGCCAAACTTTTCCAGAAAGAGATAACCGATGTGCCGCTGATTTATGTGGGCGGTGTGCAGTCGGGCACCAATTGCCAGCAGATAATGGACGAAGGTTTCGAACTTTTCCAGATTGCTCACGTGCTGATAAAAGATCCCGATTTCGTGAAACATGTGCAAGAAAATCCCGATTATCACGCAGGTTGCGGACGTTCCAACTACTGCGTTGGGCGCATGTACACGCTCGATATGAAGTGCCACGAGTGCGTCGAGCGCGATGGCGAGTGCATTCCTCGTCGCCTCAAAAAAGAGATTGCCCACCTCGAAGCCAACGCCAAGAAAAGCGTGGAAGAGCAGAAAAAATAATTGTCGATTTTAATTCCAAATACCATGAATACCCAAGACGCCATCATAAAAGTTTTGCAAGAAAACGACAATTGCCCCATGTACTATCGCGAAATTACCAAACAAGCGATAGCAAAAGGCTATTATCAAACCACTGGCAAAACGCCCGAAAATTCGGTCGGAGCCGTGTTGGCTACGAAAAATGATGTTTTCGAAAAGTGCGAAAATGATGGCGCAGGATTTTATCGTTTGAAAAATTATAAAAAGCCAGAAAAAGTTGCGCCAGCGCACGACAAAGGTTTTGTCTACATTCTTACAAATCCAAGTTTTCGTGAGGATTGGGTGAAAATTGGCAAGAGTTCGCGCCCTGTCGATGTGCGCTCGAAAGAACTCGATAATACCGCAGTGCCGCTGCCATTCGAGATTTACGCCACACTCAAAACTGCAAAGTATGAGCAGGTCGAGAAATTTGTTCACAAAACTATCGATAGTCTTACTGATTTGCGTATTCGCAAAAATCGAGAATTTTTCAATGTAAAGCCTGAAAAGGCATTGG
>CAVHRT010000091.1:0-6614 GCA_963638355.1 Flexilinea sp.
GTTGTGAATTGCTTTCAAATTTTGTATCTTTGACGTCCGAAAACAACCCGCTTTTTCAAATCCTCAATCTCACGGTCGTTGTGAATTGCTTTCAAATTTTGTATCTTTGACGTCCGAAAACAACTCGATGTCAGTAACTTTCACAATTTCAGCGTGTTATATGTTGTTTTAGGATGAAAAAATCCGTCCAATTTTGGGCGGATTTTTGTTTTTTTGCTGCTGTTTTTTGGTTCAAAAAAGTTCCAATTGCTGCACTGGAGGATTGGCAGTTTTCTCTTTTTTGTTCGAATAAATCTCCATTTGCGCAAATTGTTTGTCGGTGATGCGCAAAATGCCCACTTCGCCCGCTGGCGGCAATGCGCGTTTCACGCGAGCCGCATGCACATCGGCATTTTCGGCACTGGCGCTGTGGCGCATGTAGATTGAAAATTGGAACATATTGAAACCATCGTTCAACAATTTTTTCCGAAAATCGGCGTATGCCTTCCGCTCTTTTTTGGTCTCGGTAGGCAAATCAAAAAAGACAAGAGTCCACATAATTCGGTATTCGTTTAGGCGTTCCATAAAAGGGGTATTTAGGTATTTTGTTCAATTTCGGGATAAGAAATTTTGCGCAATTCGCCGCTATAGCATTTGTAGAGCGAGGCGGTGGTTTGTGCCACAGCCACCATCAGCGGGCTACGTCGCCCGCCAATCACCACATCTAGTGTGGGAATTTGCAAAAGTTCGCGTTTCAGATCGGTGGTGAGCGTGTCGTCGGCCAAGCCTTTGCGGCAAATATCTACAACCAGTGCATCGATATAGGGGCGATAAGGTTCCATGATGTCGTCGGCGAGGCAATAGGCGTTGTAGCGGTTGTGATGATGAATGCCGAGTGTGGGCAACATGCCACTTGCTACCAATGCGCGCGCCACTACGGCACGCAGAATGGCGTAACCGTAGTTCAGCAGATTGTTGGGCATCTCTCCTTCGCGGTCGCGCACAAAATCGGGACGATCGGCAAAAAGATTTCGCCAATAGAACGCTGCTGCGCGTGCCTCGAGGTTGTCGGAATCGCCACTTTTTACATCGGCAGCCCATGTCAACATGTTGCGTGCCACGGAACCATTAACTTGTTGAAGTATAGCGGCTTGATTGCGGATTTTGTACTGAATGGTCTGTTGCCAAAGTTGTTTTTTTAGTGGTAATGAGGCATCAATTTGATCGCGAAAACGCTCGCTTTGCGTGGTGTTGCCACACAACGGCAGCATCAGTCCAACGGGCAGATGGTTGCTGTCGCAGGTGATGATGGCGCAATTATTTTCCAAAAGTGCTTCGAGCAAAGCCTGCGTGGTGGTTATCTGCTTGTGGTCGAGCAGCACCACACCAATGTCTTCAATCGGAATGGTGCATACGGCTTCTTGTTTGAGTCGGTCTGGTACATTGGCTTTCTCTAACTCGGGCATTTTCACCACCAACTGCGAATTGCGCAGCGAAAGGTAGGCAGGATTGCTAAAGCAAAGGGTGCGTTTTATCATAACTGTTTCCCATTAAATTCTACTAAATTGCCTAATCTGTCGACTTTGAGCGGCAGACAAATTTCTTTGATCATTTCTCCAGTAACAGCTCTTTCGTTTTTTGATTTAGGGCTCCCGACACCATATTCATCTTGAATAACAAAGAAATCACTGTTCCCAAATAGTTCCTTTTGTCTTTTCTTATTCAATGTAAATATAGTACTAGCCGAATGGGCAGGTATAAAATCTGCCATTGAACCACTCCCGCTAACAAACTTATAAATCCGACTTTTATCTATGGAAGTAACATCTACATTGCCGTTTAACTCTTTGTCGGTTGGCAGATAGACTAGATCGTTTGGCGAAAGTATGAAAAGCAATTGTGCATCGGCTGCCATCATTTCGTTCTCTTTCAGTGTGACATCGAGGCGTGGCAACCAATTTTTTCCTTCAGATTTTTGGCAGTCAATCACCATTTTCAGTGGAATGGTCACAAAAAGGCGTTTTTTCTTGCTCTCGTTGGTCTTCTTATTTAGTGTGGTATGTTCGTAGACAGCGAAGAAGAGGTTTGTGCCTTTGTCGGCTTCGACAAATTTCGATTTTTTGTTTCCCGTTGTGCCAACAGCAAATTTGCTATTTGATTTTTCGTAACAGCGCACTTTGGTAATTGGCTTGTGGTTTTTGCCGCCATTGAGTTCTACGATGTTGCGGTTCATCTGCTCGATGCCATCGGCTGAAAATGCAATTTCGGGATTGTCGTTGCAAGCCGAAAGATGCGCCAAAAGAATTTTTTGAATGCCGGTGTCTGTGATTGATTCAATTGTCTCTTTTGCCTTTTTCGCATTCTTTACGTCCGAGAAAATCGACAACAAGTCTTTTCGCGAGGCGAAATAGCGGTCGTTGGTATCTTTTGTGAAATAGTAGACCTCAATTTTCGATAGATTTACATCGTTCCAAGCCTCTTTGTTTTCGTCGAAATACTTTTTTATCTGCTTTGTGTCCAGATTTTGGGCTTGCAGTTCAATGAGTTTCGCCTTCAGATCTTTTTCGACTATCGCTTTCGGATTTTTTAGTGCCTCGTTGAGCGAAACGGTTTTTATCTTGCGCAAGTTTACCTCGCCAAACACCGTGTCCTTGTGCAGCGATTGGCGAATAGCCCAAGTGTTGCCTTTTGTTTGTGCTACAAGCACTTTTTCGCCATTTTCGTAGTGTTGATAGTGATTTACGGTTTTGTTTATTATGCGCAAATTTTGTTTGAAACTTACCACAATGCCTTGTAGCACGCGCAATGCGTCTTGCGTGAAAGTGTCCCAAGGTTTTAGGAACTCTTTTGGCACGCTGCGCTCTTCGCCATTTATCATCACTTTTTCGTAGCGACGGAGTTTGTGCGATAGTTTGTATTTGGTGTCGTCTTTTGCTTTGGCTGCTTCGTTGTTTAGCAGGTTCACATGGCTTCGCGTGGCGCAGGCTATCACTATGGCGTCCATGGCGTGGTGGCGATGGTCGATGCGTTTTTTGTTGAAGCCTTTTTGCAGTTCGAGCGGCATGTTTGGAATGGTGTGTCCGCTGGTATTTTGCGCGGTGAAACAATTTTTGTCAGTTATTTTGTTCAGACGTTCAAAGCGCGGCAGCACAATTTGGTTCCACACATCATTCATGCCCCAATCTTTTTTCAGTTGGTCGGTGATGCTGCCCGAGCAGACAATCAGATTCCGCGAGGTGGCTTCCTGTTCGTATTCGCCATCGGCATCTTTCGCACGTACAATGTTCGACAACAGTGTTTTAACCACGCGACTGATGTAACGGCTGTCGTTCATTTGTCGAGCAATGAATTCATCGGGAATCTCGTCGAGCAATAGATTTTTCATCTTCTTTCGATTGCGTGAATAATGCTCTTTCACGAACTTTTCGTACTCTTCAACCGAAAGAATTTTTACTGTGTTCCCACCATTTAACGTGACTACTGCGCCTGCATTTTTTGTGATGAATTCGTGACCTAATCTGTTGTCCTTCAGTTTGTTGACTTCCGCTTCGCAAATCACTTTGTTGCTGAATGAATCGTCGAAATAGAGCGACTGCGGAATGATGTGTTCTATTTCGTAGGCACTTGTAAATAGTTTTGCCAGTGGAATGATTTGCCCTGTGTATGGCGAACGATATTTCTGTTCGAGCCACGCTTTGTAGCGCACTATTTCCGATGGCGATGGTTGCGCACTTGTGGAAATTTTCGAGATGAAATCGTAATCTTTATCCTCTTTTGTCAGATTCTCGAGCGCATTTTCTTCGTAGATGCGCAAAATTTCCTGCTGACTTGGTGAATATGGATTTACTCGCTCGATGTCGCCCAACGATTTGAATTCTTGCAAAAGTGCTTTGATGCGCAGATTTGTATTCTCGTTTTGCTGAATAATTTTGCTTGCTTTGCTGCGTTCTTCGGCGGTTTTCTTCATCTCGCGACCGAGCTCAATGTGAATTTCGTCGATGTTTCCGACCTGTTTCCAGATGTCGCGCACTGTACGCAGCGTTTCGGTAACCACGCTCTCCACTATCGGATTGCGCATTGAGTGCTGTTTGAACGATTTCAGATACGCGTCGATGTCATCGGGCGTTTCCCATTTGGTAATCACTTTAGCTTCGGAGTGGCGATTGTAGACCACATAGCACGCCAACCAAAGCGGCAGTCCACGGAAATCAGAAATTTTCGTTAGATTCATCGCCTTTTCGCGAACACGGTTTTTGATCGATTCGTCCCATTCTCCATTGATAATTTTTTCAATTCTGGCACGCGTTTTTTTGTCGATTGCCTCTTCGCGCCAATATTCTCCCATACGCATCAGCGGCAGAAGTTTCTTTATCGCTTTTTCGGAATATGCGCCATAATCGCTCTTGAATGCGGGAAAATCTTTGAATTTTTCGGCAAAAGCGGCTGGCAAATCACGTTTTTCGGCAAAAGTTTTCAGCGCGCGCTCCAATTCTTGCTTGTCGGCAACGGAATAGAGAATGTGCCATAGCACCATTTCCGTTTCTTTTGTCAAAACAGCGTCATTAATGTCGGCTTTCTTTAGATATTTCAGCATGCTGGCGCGCGTTTCGTTACACGGATAAACTTTGTCTTCCACATAATTCCAACGATACGGCAAATGCTCATCTTTTTTGTTCAATTTTTTAATTTTGAAATGAGAAGTCAGCAGTGTATCTTGCTTTATCTCCTTGCATTTGTTCAGATAGTCGAATAGTGCGACATAACTCTCTTCGTTCGGCAGGAATTCGACAGTTACGTCTACATCAGTCATTAGGCGACCATTCACCTCTTTTTCGCGCTGCAGAATGCGAAGATTCGCAATGAACTGCCACAAACGAAATTCCTGATAAATCGGATTCGATTTGGCAATGCATTTCAAAGGGGTGTGCTTAAGTTCGCCCGTCTTGGGATCTTTGTAGACATTTTCTTCGAATTGGCAATCATCGATTAGCGATTTTTTGCTCTTCAATGGTCGTTGATAGAACAAAATATCGTTCAGGAAAAGGTGCGTAAAATCGCGGTCTGCGAGCGATTCGCGATGTGCTTCGTTGCTCACATAGAGCGTTCCCAAGCATTTTTCGTAAAGTTCTGCGTCGTTCAGTTCGGCAATAAACTCCTTCTGCTTGTCCAATATCTGCCGTAATTCATCTTTGTAAAATTTCCGTTCGATGGTGCGCACCAGTTTGCCATTGATTTTCTGGTTAGGATTTTGCAAAATAGCATCGTAGATGAATGCGCCAACGGTTTTGTGGCTTTGGTTGATATCCGACTCGGTCTTTTTCTTCAAAAGCGTCCAATCATCTTCTTTGGGGAGACGAATAGAGCGTTTTACATTTCCATCTTTGTCCTTTTTCGGCTCACCATTGTTGTCCAACTCGGTAGTTATGATGAACTCTTTTGTCGAGCCAACCCAATCGAGCGGTTCTTTGCTGGTACGACGATAGACTAAATCACCTTCCAACAGCACGTTATCGCCACTATCTTCTACGGCAATCACTTTCAATGCCTTGTATTCTTCGAGTTTTTTGGTTGATTCCTCCTCATTTTCGTCGCGCGCTTGATAGTAGCCGCGTTTTTGGTTGAAATTCAGCAGAATCCATGCCAATTCCTCTTTTGTGATGGCTCTGGTCAGTGCTTTTTTGCGCAAATAGTAGATAGTCCAATCGTATGGCACTTTTTTGCCATCGTGTAGCAATTCGGGCTGATATTTTGAGAAATCGGTAATCATCTCGTCGAACGACGGCTGAAAAATAAACTCATTTTCACCAACGGCATTTTTGCGCCAAGCCAGTTTCGGCTCATCATCAGTGGTAAATTTGCCATAGCGATCTATTTTTTCGGCAAAGTGTGCGGGCAAAAATCCCATTGTGTTAAGTGTACGTAGTAGTCTTTCGCGACGCAACAAAAATCTTTCGCGCATTCGCCTTGTGCTTCTTTGTCTAGTTCTTTCGTTTGTTTGTGAAACCGAATTGCCTTTGTCGAAATCGCTTAGCACATCGCCATCCATTGGAATAATGCGTGAGCCTGCACAATCGATTCCTGCAAGCGTTTCGGCATTTTCGTTTTCGTTCACTACCGCCCAACCTATGCTGTTCGTGCCAAGGTCGAGACCTAAAATTTTTCGTTCCATAACTTGTTTTTTTGTTTTTTCGTTTGATGTTACAAAGATAATAAATTTTTTTCGAAAAAACATTTGGTCAGTTCCGAAAAAAGTTCTACCTTTGTCGTACAAAATTTGAAGCAATTCACAATAAGGATTATTCCGTTGTGAAAACATTTAGAGCGGCACGCAAGTGTCGCTCTCCTTTTTTTGCTGCAGCGTGCTAATTTTGCAAGCATTTTTGTTTTTGCAGTGGAAAATTTTGGAAAACGATGAAACAGAAAACGATAATTCTATTAGAGATATTTGCGGCAATAGCGAAGAAATTTCTGAATCCCGAATTTGCGCAACCAACAACTGCACCAATTACCCAACCAATTTATTCCCAAGTACGAGGTCTATAATGCCCTCAAACGATGGAGTGATAGTCGAGGCTCCCCTACTATGACTCGGTTTAAGAAGACGTTGATAGAGTATTGTAAGTATCGCGATTTTG
>CAVHRT010000092.1:0-6586 GCA_963638355.1 Flexilinea sp.
ATCACATTCAACATGGACGAATACATCGGTCTGCCCGAAGAGCATCCCGAAAGTTACCACTCGTTTATGTGGAACAATTTTTTCCGTCATATCGACATCAAAAAGGAGAATGTGAACATTTTGAACGGCAATGCAGCCGACCTCGAAGCCGAGTGCGCCAACTACGAAGCGCGCATCAAGGCAGCGGGCGGAATCGACCTGTTTTTGGGCGGCATTGGTCCCGACGGGCACATTGCATTCAACGAACCTGGGTCGTCGTTGGCATCGCGTACACGCCAAAAAACGCTGACCACCGACACCATCATCGCCAACTCACGCTTTTTTGATAACGATGTGAACAAAGTGCCGAAAACGGCTCTCACAGTGGGCGTTGGCACGGTGCTCGACGCTCGCGAAGTTCTGATTATTGTGAATGGTCACAACAAAGCTCGCGCGCTGAAACATGCAGTGGAAGAGGGCGTTTCGCAAATGTGGACCGTGAGCGCGCTGCAACTGCATCCGCGTGGCATCATTGTGTGCGACACCGAGGCTTGCTACGAACTGAAAGTCGGCACTTACCGCTATTTCCTCGACATCGAAAAGGAAAATCTGAACGCGGAAAACCTGTTGTAAATTAAGAATTACGGCATCCAACATCAACTGCAGAAAATTGTGGAATCCGTAATCTGAATTTTTGCGATAAGCGAGGGCAGAGTCAAACTCGTTTGAGTTTTGCCGAGCGAAGCAAAAAACAATCTGAAATTTGAAATTTGAAATCTTGATATGAATCGACAACCACGTTTCGAAGTGGAGGCGGGCATCAATGGGTGCTTGCTGGTGCGCGACACGCACGACTCCGACTTGACTTCGCTCACCAAGCACGCGCTCGGGTTCATGGAGCAACAATCGGCCAACCAAAACCTGAAACGCACGCTCATTATAAGCGATATCAACGGCGACGATGTGGTTTGCGAAATGTTCTACGCCAACATCTGCCAAGCCATCGAAACGAAATCTGTGAATAGGGTCATTTTTATTGGAAATGAACTCTCTTCGCACTCGAAACTGTTTGATATTCAGGAGAAATCGTTTTTTCAGACGACGCACGATTTTTTGCTTTCCGACGAGTTACAAACACTTCACAACGAGGCTATTTTGCTGAAAATCGCGCCAGAATTCGACCCCGATCTCATACTTTCGCACCTGCGATTGTTGGCTCACGACACGGTGATGGAGATAAATTTCGATGCCATGTTTCACAACATCGACTATTTCCGCTCGAAGCTGAAACCAACCACCAAACTGATGTGCATGGTGAAGGCATCGGCCTACGGAAGTGGTTCGGTCGAGGTGGCTCAAGCCATGCAGCACTACGGCGTCGACTATCTTGGCGTGGCATTTGTGAACGAAGGCGTGGAGTTGCGCCAAGCGGGCATTCAGTTGCCTATAATCGTCCTCGACCCGATGGAGACGGCGTTGCATCATCTCATTCGTCACCATTTGGAACCAGAGGTTTGCTCGTTCCAATTTCTGAAAACGATGATTGCTGCGGCGGCTCAGCATGGCCTGAAAGATTATCCGATCCACATAAAACTGGACACTGGCATGCACCGCGCTGGTTTCGAAGCCGACGATCTGCCCAAAGTGATCGAATTGTTGCGCAATCAAAATGGTGTGCGCGTGGCATCGACCTTTTCGCACCTTGCCGCTGCCGACGAGCCTTCGCCCGAGATGGACGCTTTCACGCTGCAGCAGATTGAGCTCTTCCGCAAAAATGCCGAAACGCTCGAGCGCGGATTGGGCTATACGGTGATAAAACACACGCTTAATACCGCTGGAATAGAGCGTTTTTCGGAATATCAGTTCGACATGGCGCGACTCGGCATTGGGCTGTGGGGCATGAACTGCGTGAACGAGGAAAAACTGCGCAATGTCTGCTCGCTCAGCACGCGCATCATGCAGCTGAAAACTGTGAAAGCGGGCGACACTGTGGGCTACAATCGTCGAGGAAAAATAACGAAAGACTCCGAAATAGCGCTGCTGCCGCTCGGTTACGCCGATGGCATCGATCGCCGATTGGGCAACGGCAACGCCACGTTCCTCTACAAAGGTCAGCACATACCGACCGTGGGCAATGTTTGCATGGATCTGCTGATGGTTGATGTTACGGGGTTGAACGCAAAAGTTGGCGACGAAGTGGTGATTTTCAATGACGAACAGCGCATTTCGGTGCTTGCGAAACTGCTCGGCACCATTCCTTACGAAGTGCTGACGTCCATTTCGCCACGAGTAAGGCGCGTCTATTTCAGAGAATAGGTAAAGCCCGATTTTCGTCAATTTTTCATCATTTCAACCAAGATAATTGGACACTTACAAAACCATATCATCGCCAGCGCAGGGCATTTACAAAGAGAAGGGCAGTAGATTTTTGGCCTTTGCCTATCCTGTGTCGACGGCCGACGAGGTGAAGGTTTTGGTTGATGAAAAACGGCACGAATACCACGATGCACGGCATGTTTGCTACGCCTATATGCTTGGTGCGGCGCGCACCGATTTCCGCGCTAACGATGATGGAGAGCCATCTGGCACGGCTGGACGACCCATTCTTGGGCAATTGAATGCCAACGAACTGACCGACACGCTGATAATTGTGGTGCGCTATTTTGGCGGCATTCTGCTTGGTGCAAGCGGACTGGCGGTGGCTTACAAGACTGCCGCTACCGAAGCCATTGCGGCGGCCAAAATTGTAGAAAAAGTGGTTGAATCGCACTTTAACATCACTTGCCAATATGCGCAATTGAGTCGTGTGCTTCGGCTGGTGAAAGAGCAGCAACTGCGCCTCGTATCGCAACAGCAAACCGACATCTGCACGCTGCATGTGGCTGTTCGACAATCGGCTGCTGATGCGTTGAAAAAACGACTTTCGGAAATGGCTTTCGAAGGAATTTCTTTCGAGGAAATAAAGAATGAATAATATATAATTGGCTGAATAATAAGTATTTAGTACAGATATTATAAAGTGATGCTTTAACTTTTGCAGCCCGCCAATACTTTCAGACTTTACACACTTTTCACTTTTTGACTTTATACACTTTTCACTTTCCACTCCTATGCCAAACGCAAAGAAAACCAATGTGGCTCGTCTGCTCGATGCGCAGAAAATCAACTACACGCTGCACCCTTACGATGCGGGCGAGGTGGAGTTGGGTGCGCAGCATGTGGCTGATCAGTTGGGCGAGCCAATAGAGCGCGTGTTCAAAACCTTGGTGCTTTGTGGCGATCGCAACGGACATTTTGTCTGCGTCATTCCTGGCAACGAGGAGATAAATCTAAAAATGGCGGCCAAAATTTCGGGCAATAAAAGTTGCGACCTCATTCCAGTGAAAGAGTTGCTGCCGCTCACAGGCTACATTCGCGGCGGATGTTCGCCAATCGGCATGAAAAAGCACTTTCCGACCTTTGTTCACGAGAGTTGCCAAGCCTACGAAACCATTTTCGTGAGCGCGGGAATGCGCGGACTTCAGGTTGAAATTGCGCCAACCGATCTGCAAAAAATGACCAACGCTCAATTTTGCCAATTGTACTAACGATTAAACGACACAAAAATGACCATAAAAGTTCTTCTCGAAACTGATTGCTCGGGCTGCAAAGCCACGCTCGAAGCCGTGCGCGCAGCCGTTGCCGAGCATGGTGGCGATATCACCGTGGAACCGATCACCGATGTTAAAACCATTCTTTCGTACAAAGTTTGGCGTATGCCCGCCATCGTAGTCGACGAAAAAGTGGTCTCCGTTGGCAAAAATCTGAACCTCGAGCAAGCCAGAAAATTGCTATTTTAATTTGCTAATTGCTTAATTTCCAATTATTTAATTAAATGACGTGGCATGCCGCGTCCCTACAGACGAAACAATAGAAACAGAAATTGCGCCAGCAATTTCGAGAAACTTAGAAACAAGATAAACAAAACGCTTCTGACAACCCGTCATGCGTTAAACTCTTCAACCAAAACATGGACATCCTTGCAGAATTTTCGAACTCGTCGCCGTGGTGGGTCACATTTATGCTAGCGTTGGTTTTTGCGCTCGACCCGTGCGCCATTCTCACCAACATTGCCGCCATTGGCTATGTGAGCCGCGATCTGAACAGTCCCAAGCGCGTTTTCCTGAACGGACTTTGGTACACGCTCGGTCGCACGCTGGCGTTTGGCATTCTGGGTGCTGCGCTCATGCTGCTGCTGCAGGGCGGAGCCGACATTCTGCACATTCAATATTTCTTCGCTGAATATGGCGAACTGATGCTCGCGCCGTTCCTCATTCTGATGGGCGTGTTGATGTTTGTTGCCGATTTTTTGCCTGCTTTCAAAGGCGGTTCTTTTTCTGAAAAGATTGAAAATCGCGTGAAACCAACGGCTGTTGGCTCGTTTGTGCTTGGTGCAGTGCTTTCGTTGGCGTTCTGTCCGACCAACGCCGCGCTTTTTTTTGGCATGGTGGCGCAGCCCAACATCAATGTGTGGCACATTGTGTTTTTTGCCCTTGTGGTGGCACTTCCTGTGCTTTTGGTGGCGTGGATTTTGGCATTCAGTTACGATAGCATCAGCCGTTTTTACGATCGCATTCGCCACATCGGAAAATGGTTTCGCTGGAGCGTTGGCGCGCTATTCATCTTACTCGGACTGTTCTTCGTCATTGAGCATTTGATGGAATAAGCCGCAAGTAGCAAGTCGCAAGATTTAGGCACTGCAGTGGGCGGTTGGAACCGAGGTCATAGTCATCGTCAAGAAACTTTCTTGCACCTAACAACGACTTTCCCGCCATTCGCCATGGTCGTTGCAAAAAGATAGACATCACCGCCATCGGCCAAATGCAACTTTTTGCGGAGTTCTGCCACCGAGAGCGGAAAATTGCGCGTCGACAAATTGGCATTCGCAATATCAGCCAGCAGAGTTGTGCCGATTTTCTTGTCGAATGGTGCGAAATCTTCAATCTGAAAAATTCTTCCTTGAAAATCGGAAATCAGTTCGTCGGAAGTGTATAAATGGCTGTTAATGTGCAGTTTACGCACGCCATAATGCGCTGCCACGCTACGAAATGCGCCCGCTTTCATCAGCGCGGCATTCGGCTCGTAGAGGTAACGCTCGAGCGATGTGGCGAGTTCGATTTGCGAATTTTTCTCCTCTGAAATGAGAAAACTGAACGGCTCGTAGGGCAGATTTACGGCAAAAATGGTTGGCTCGCCCACAAAATCGCGCTCCAAAAGTGTCAAAACCTCCTTGCACTCGTTACCCGTTGCCACCACATGAATCTGTTTGATGTGCTGCAATTCGCGCTGTAGCAGGGCAATGTCGAGCATGGGCGAGAGTTTTACTAACACGTGCTTTGCCCTTTGCAGAAGCAATGTTTGCAACGCTGCCACATTGGGCGTGCAGTCGGCAATCGACACGGTTTTGCGCCCACTAGCATCGCGCCGCGCAGGGTCGATGAAAATGGCATCAACCTCGTCCATCGACTGCAGAAACGCCTCACTATCAGCAAGATGCGTGGTGATTTTATCGCCTAAAACGGCAAAATTCCGAGTCGCCAAATCAACCAAATGCGGCTCGCGCTCCACATAATCAGTCGTGGCAAAATTTTGCGAAAGAAAATGGCAATCGATGCCCATGCCGCCCGTCAAATCTACCAAAGTGCGACCGCTGAGCAGACCACTTTTGTAGCGCGCAGTGGCTTCGGACGAGCATTGCTCAACCGACAAGCGCGGAGGAAACTCAATATCGGCATTGGCAGCCCAACTTGGCACTTTTTCGACCAAAAGTTGTCGCGCCTCGATCTGCTGCAGCGCACAACGTAAATCGACATCAGCAGGCGATTTCTGTAACGCCAACTGACGCACATCGTCGTGCAAATGCGCAAAAACAAACTGTCGAGTCTCCGTGTTCATGGTTGCAAAGGTACTGTTTTTTGTATAATTTGTCAATCCTTTTTTGGAACGATTTTTGCGGCAACATTTTTCGTATCATTCAAAAATCAATTCCCATGAAAACAAAATTTTTGGCTGCATTGGCGGCTGTTGCGCTGCTTGCAAGTTGTTCGAAATCGTCTGAAAATGTTGAAAGCGAAGAGAGCGATCTCTTGGCCTATTCGCCTGCGATGTGCCGCATGAGCGTGAGCAACGAGTCGTTTGGCAATGGGGCTAGCGACGAAATTGCGCAAAAAATAACCCGCTCGGCCGAAATAAAATTCCAAACCGAAAGCGTGGAGCAGAGCAAATCGTACATCGAAGAGCAAGTGGCTAGTGTCGATGGTTTGATCGACGACGAGCGCACCAACAGCGGCGAAACTCGCGTGAGCTGCAACGTCACAGTGCGCGTGCCTGCCGAAAAATTGGATACTTTCATCGCTGCCATCGAGCGCGGCGCCATGCGTGTGGAGAGCAAAAGTGTGTCGCAAGAAGATGTTACAACCAACTACATCGACCTTTCGACACGGCTCGAAAATAAACGCGAACTCGAAAAACGCTACAAACAACTGCTTACCAAAGCCACTAGCATGAACGATATTTTGTCGATTGAACGCGAGATGAACACGCTACGCAGCGACATAGAATCGACCGA
>CAVHRT010000093.1:0-6543 GCA_963638355.1 Flexilinea sp.
GTAAATACCAACCACTATCAATAACACGAAGGGCTGCCTCGTGTATTTCGTCTTTGTATTTTGCAGTTACATCATGTAACGAAAGAAATGGAACTTGCATATTCTAAATTTTTCTAACAAAATGTGCAGGATTACCTAGCCAAAGTTCTCCAGCAGGAATATCCTTTGTAACTACACTACCTGCACCAACCATTGCTCTTTCACCCACAGTAATGCCACATAAAAGCGTGCTGCCAGCACCAATACTTGCGCCACGTTTTATCAAAGTTTTTTCCAAAATCCAGTCAGAATTTTTTGATCTTGGATAACGATCGTTCGTAAATGTAACGTTTGCGCCTATAAAAACATCATATTCCAAAACAACGCCATCCCACAACTGCACGCCGCACTTGACAGTGCAATTATCGCCTACAACGACATCATTCTCAATAAAGCAGTGACTGCAGATATTGCAATTCTCGCCAATCTTTGCGTTAGGTAATATCACACAATACTGCCACACATTTGTACTCTCTGGGATTTGAGCTTGACAATCTGACAACGGATGTATCATTAATTCAGTCCTTTAAATTTCAAAAACTCCTGATAATCACGAATATAGTCTTTTTCATCGTAGTGTTCGCTAGCCAGACACAATAGAACACTTCCACTTGAAAAATCGTCTAAGTCACGCCATATACCTGGCACAACCAACAGGCCATAGTATGAGCGTTTCAAATTGAAAGATTTTTTATTCGTCCCATCGTCAAGTGTTACTGTAAAAGAACCACTGGCGGCAATTATCAACTGATAGAGTTGCTTATGGGCATGAGCGCCACGGCTTTCTCCGCCTGGCACATCGTAAAGATAGTAGACACGCTTGATATCGAATGGCACATCTGCATTTTCCTCTATCACTGTAAGATTACCACGCGGATCGGATATTTTGCTCAAATCTATTATTTTACAATCGTCCAAAGTACTCTTAACACTATCCATGGCATATTTTTTCGAATATATTCAACCCACAAAGTTACAACTTTTGCAGAGAATATGCAAATGGACGGAAACTGAAAAAAAAATCGTACCTTTGCAGATTGAAATCGACAAAAAATTCTAGAAAAATGAACATATCGTACAATTGGCTTAAGGATTACCTGAAAACCGACATCGAGCCGGAAGAACTGGGTAAAATACTGACTTCCATCGGTTTGGAGGTGGGAACGGTTGAAAAAGTGCAGACCATAAAAGGCGGTCTCGAAGGCTTGGTGGTGGGACATGTGCTCACTTGCGTGCCTCACGAAAACTCCGACCACCTGCACGTAACCACCGTCGATGTGGGACAAGGCGAGCCGCTGCAGATAGTGTGCGGTGCACCGAATGTTGCCGCAGGGCAAAAAGTAGTTGTCGCCACACTCGGCACAGTGCTCTACTCGGGCGACGAAAGTTTCACCATCAAACGCTCGAAAATCCGCGGTGTGGAATCGTTTGGCATGCTCTGCGCCGAGGACGAAATTGGCATTGGCACAAGCCACGACGGCATCATAGAGTTGCCTGCCGACACGCCCGTGGGCATGGCTGTGAAAGATTACTATGGTGTGAAAGATGACGCCGTGATCGAGGTCGACATCACACCAAACCGCGCCGATGCCATCTCGCACTACGGCGTGGCACGCGACGCCGCCGCATATCTTCTAGCTCACAATCATAAATTTGAGCTGACCCGCCCTAGCGTCGATGCCTTCAAAATCGACAACACAAATCTGACCATTCCAGTGGAAATAGAGGCGAAAGATGATTGTCCGCGCTACGCTGGCATCACCATTTCGGGCGTAACCATTGCGCCATCGCCAAAATGGTTGCAAGACCGCCTGAACGCCATCGGTTTGCGCTCGATAAACAATGTGGTGGACGCAGCGAACTACATTCTGCACGCTTTCGGACAGCCACTCCACACTTTCGACGCGGCCAAGATAAAAGGCGGAAAAATAATTGTGAAAAAATGCGCCGAAGGAACCAAATTCACCACGCTCGATGGCGTTGAGCGCACGCTTTCGGCCGCTGACCTGATGATCTGCAACACCGAAGAACCCATGTGCATGGCTGGCGTATTCGGCGGCATCGATTCGGGCATTAGCGACGCGACCAAAAATGTGTTCCTCGAATGCGCCTACTTCAACCCCGTGACCATTCGCAAGACGGCGCGCCGCCACGGTTTGAACACCGACGCAAGTTTCCGCTACGAACGCGGCATCGACCCGAACAACACCATTTATGTGCTGAAACTGGCGGCCATGCTCATCAAAGAGATTGCTGGCGGCACCATTTCGAGCAATATCGTCGACGTTTATCCAAAACCAATCAGCGATTTCACCGTGGAGATTACGCACGAAAAAATCAACTCACTCATCGGCAAAGAGATTCCCGTTGACATGGTAGAGCGCATACTAAAAGGTCTGGAAATCAAAATCTTAAACAAAACAGAAGCAGGCTACACGCTGCAAGTGCCAGCCTACCGCGTCGATGTTCAGCGCGATGTTGATGTGATAGAGGACATTCTGCGCATCTACGGCTACAACAATGTAGAATTCAGCGAATCGCTGCGGTCGAACCTCTCCTATTCGCCACGGCCAAACAGCACCGCGCTGCAACGCCAAATTTCGGAGCAACTCACCGCTTGCGGATTCAACGAGATAATGAACAATTCGCTCACAAAAAGCAGTTATTATGGCGAAGAGGGCGCATACCAAGCCGCCAACTGCGTGCGCGTGATGAACGCGCTGAGCAACGACCTGAGCGTGATGCGCCAAACGCTGCTCTATGGCGGATTGGAGAGCATTGCCTACAACGCAAACCGCCAGAATGCCGACCTGAAATTCTACGAATTCGGCAACTGCTACCACTTCCATGCCGAGCGCCGACAAGAGGGCGAACCGCTTGCCGCCTACAACGAAGAGATGCACCTTGCACTGTGGATTTGCGGCAATCGCAACGCGCAGACTTGGACCAACGCCGAGGGCAAAACCACCTATTTCGAGCTGAAAGCGCATGTGCTAAATGTGCTGAAACGCCTCGGAGTGAACATGCAAAACGTTCAGACCGAAAAATTCAGTAACGATTTAATAGCTGAAGGTCTTGCCTTGCGCACCGTGTCGGGCAAACTGCTGGCCGAGACGGGCATTGTGTCACCTGCGTTGCTCAAGCGTTTCGACATCGACACGCCAGTGTATTATGCCGATCTGCAGTGGGCTGCGCTGCTCAAAGAGTCGACCAAGCACAAAATCATATTCAAAGATATTGCAAAATATCCCGAAGTGCGCCGCGACCTTGCGTTGCTCATCGACAAGAACATCGAATTTTCGGAGATTGTGCGCATTGCCCGCGAAACCGAGCGCAAACTGCTGCGTAACATCACCCTGTTCGATGTGTACGAAGGCAAAAATCTGGAGGCAGGCAAAAAATCGTACGCTGTAGCATTCACGCTGCAAGACGACGATAAGACCCTGAAAGACAACCAGATAGACGCCATCATGCAGAAACTCGTGAAGAACTTCGAAGAAAAGCTTGGCGCAAAATTGCGGTAAGAGTTGGATTGCTGGATTAGAAAAGTTTTTGAGTTTGAAATTGTTTCTCGAAATTGCTAGCGCAATTTCTGTTTCTAAGTTTGTAGGGACGCACCGAGTGCGTCCCTACATTGTCAATTGTCAATTATCTTGCTACTTCACAAGCACTTTCTGCACCTTCTCTCCTACTTTCACAATATAAACGCCGCAGAGCGAGCCGTTTTGGCGTGTTACATCGGTGCCAAGCACGGTGTAGATACGCATATCGTCGGCACCATAGATGCGCCCGTTGGTGGCAAAAATGGTGGGCTCGGTGGTGGTAGTCAGCTGTTCGACGGCAGTGGCGGAGCAAGAAGCGTTCAGCACCACATTTTTAATCTCCCAGCAAGTGCCTTCGGAGGCTGTGGCAGCCACATATTTGAAAGCAAAGCGCATATCTTTTGCCAAAAATTCGGCAGGAATGGCAATGTTGCCCGAATTGACGAATGTCCAGTTGTTGCCAGCAGGGTATGTTGGAATGGTTGCCTGCGTCCAAGTGGCTGCCGACGGCTCACCATCGACATAGTTGGTCGAGAACCATAGGGTTTGTATCGTTTTTTGATCGCCTGTGCCTTTGTTGGCCGTATGGTCGAAGGAGAGCGTTGCGTATTGGTGTTTCGATAGGTCGAAAGCAGGCGATATGAGCCAATCTTCGTTGTTGTCGGAGCCAGTGCCATTCATTCTTGCGTAGTGGTTTTTTGTGTCCGCATACCAATCGTTGGTGCCACTCACATTTATCGACGAAAATTCGCCCAACGACGAGGAGAATGTTTCGGAAAAGTTTATCTCTTGGCACACATCATCTCCGCCATCTCCGTCGCCGTCCGAGGTCAGTTTCAAGCCAATCATATAGGGATCGTGGTCGGAGTAGCGGTAATCGGAGTTGTAGGCTGCGCCGCTGCTGCACGAGGTACAGATGTGATACACTGCGGTTCCAGTTATTTGTGCCGCCATTGCGCTATTGGCAAATGCGTGGTCGATAAGCTGTCCGCTGCCCGAATAGCAGTGTGATATCGAGGTAGAATCGAAACGCAGCAGTTGTTCCTCGTAACCTGCATCGACAAGCAGTTGCAGCGGCTCTTCTCCCATCTTGCAGTTCAGGTCGCCCACTATCAAGATGTCGGGGTCGGCGGTAATGTTCTTCATTTTGTTTATCAAATCGGTGGCTTCCGACACACGCTTGGAGTTGCCTTGGTCATCGGTGTTGTCTTTGGCTTTGAAGTGGTTCATACTCAGCGTGAAGCGTTCGCCCGTGGTCAACTCCTCGAACATTTGGTAGCGCATGGTGTATTTGTAGTAGGTCTGCGATGTGCTGGCGTTGTTCGAACCAACGGTTTTCACCTTATCTTTGCGATAGATAAAGCCCGATTTTACAAAGGAGTAGCCATCGTCCGAAATGCCATCGGCAACATAGGCGTAGGGTTTGTCGCTAGTGCGCCCATTGAGCGAGTCGGTGATCACTTGCAGCGAAATTTCGTTGGCTTCCAATTCGCACATGGCAAAGATGTCGGCATCGATAAAGCAGAACACATCAGCAATTTTCGACGTTTTCGTTTGAAGGCACTCCAAATCGCTGCAATCGGATTTACTGGCACTGGAGTAGTTGATAAAATAGTTGCGCAGGTTCTGTGCGCACACCACCAGCGTAGGCTCGCCTATATTGGGCAGTGCAATGGGCAGTGCAGGTTCTGCTTCGTCGTTTTGCCCCACGATTTTCACATTTTTCACCTGCCAAGTGTCGGCTGCCGTTTCGGTAGATTTATAGCGGAACGCAATTTTTGTAGCGTTGATTGGCAGCGAAATCTCTCCCGAAGAGACATAAGTCCAATCTCCAGCGGTCGGATAGGTAGAAATCATTACTTTTGTCCACTCCGAAGCGTCGAAAGTTGCGCTCGGGCTAACTGCGTAGTAAACTTGGAACTCCTCGTCCACCGCGCCGTTTTGGAATCTGGCCGCATGGTCGAAAGTTAGAGTCGCCGTGGTGCAATTCGCCAAATCGAAAGCGGGCGAAATCAGCCATGCCTCGCTAGCATTGGCCGAGCCGCTAGCATAACCACTCGCCGACATGTAGCCATAACTTGTGTTTGCTCTCCAAATGGAAGTCAAACTGCCCTGTTCAACATTTTCGATGGTAAACGCACCCTGCCCCGAGGAAAAGGTCTCGTTGAGAATCTCTTTTTCTGCTGCATGAGCCATTGTTGTAGCGCACAAGGCGGCTACGAAAAGGAGAATTTTTGTGTGTTTCATAGTAAAATAGTTTAAAAGTTAAAAGTCTATAAAGTGTATAAAGTCTATTAAAGTGTGAAAGTTTATAAAGTTTGTAAAGTTTGTAAAGTTGTAAGGTTCATAAAGTGTCGGCATCCATAACAAACTACTCAAAAACTTGCCGCACTGCCATCCAACAACGACAGCAAGTACGCGGCGCACCACACACCAAAAGCGGGCGAATGAGCATCCGTCCGTAATGTATTTCTGTAAAAATATGTTGTTTGGAATTATGCCTCCCGATATGGAGGGGGGGGGCTAAGTGGCTAATAATCAGCAAGTTACAGGCGTTTTGTAAGCTTGTAAAGAGGTTTACCGAGCAACCCAAAGTAATATGTCCGCTGGTTATTGTCATCATAACGGTTGCAAAGATAACATTTTATTTTGAAACAAACAAACTTTTTTCAATATTTTTTATCGAGTAAAGAGAAAGGAGGAAAGAATAAAGACGGAAGAGTTCATAAAGTGTCGACATCAACAGCAAACTGCCCCAAACATGCCCCACTTCTCTCTAATAACGACAGTAGGGACGCAGCGCGCCACGTCCAAGAAGTTAGAAATTAGGAGTGAGGAGTTAGGAATGGATGTGCGATGATTAGTTTAACGCGATCGTCAATAAGTTAACTTTCTCAATCTCAGAATGTTGTGGTTACCGAACCCGACATTGGGTGCGAGTGTCAAAAATCAGATTTTGTGT
>CAVHRT010000094.1:0-6507 GCA_963638355.1 Flexilinea sp.
GTTCCACACCGAGACCATTCACTACTTTTTCCAAAACAAGCAGCGCGTGTCGTATGCCGATGGCGACAATGCCATGGTGGCGACGCTGTTGCTGACGGTGTTTTCGGTGGTGTCGTACGGGTTGTTTCTTGCGCTAGCCTACAACTATCGCTGTAAGCTGCCGTTTGTGCCGATGCGCAGCGCGTGGTTGCCGTTCATTTTCACCGCGGTGGTGCTGGCGTGGATGCTCGTGCAGTGGCTTTTGCTGAAGTTGGCGGGTTATTGTGCCGACAAAAGTCGCGAGATGCAGCAACTTATTCGTGCATTTTTTGCCGTATTCATCATGGTTGGCCTGATAATTTTCCCCGTTGTGGTGGGCATGGTCTACGCTCCGCAAAACGTTTTCGTGGTACTTTTCTACATCGGTTTTGCAGCCATGGGAATAGGCGGTGTAGTGCTAACAATCAAGTGTTTACAACTTTTTTTTAGTGGAATAGGTACTGTGTGTTATTTAATTTTGTACCTTTGCACCCTTGAAATTTTACCCATTTTACTACTCGGAAATGTGGTGAAATCTCTAATGGCAAATGTGTTAAATTAAACTCACAACACCTTGAAAATCAAAAAGATATTGGTTTCGCAGCCGAAGCCTGAAAGCGAAAAATCGCCCTATTTCGACATCGCTGAAAAATACAATGTAACCATTGATTTCCGGCCATTTATTAAGGTCGACCCCATTTCAGCGATTGAATTTCGTCAACAAAAAGTCAACATTGGCGACCACAACGCTGTAGTTTTCACATCGCGCCACGCAGTCGATCACTTTTTCCGTTTGGCCAACGAAACGCGCACCAAAATCAGCATGGATATGCAGTATTTTTGCGTGTCGGAAAAGGTGGCAAACTATCTGCACAAATACATCGACTACCGCAAACGCAAAGTGCATTTCGGCACCACCAACCTTGTGCGCGATATGTTCCCCGTGATTTTGCGCCACAAAGAGCTGAATTTCTTGGTCGTTCTCTCGGCCGATCACAACAACGAAATCTCCGACTGGATGGATTCGATGGAGATCAAGCACAGCGTTGGCATGATGTATCGCACCGTGAGCAACGATTTTGGTCCCGACGAGACGCTCGACTACGACATGATGCTCTTCTTCAGTCCGCAAGGCATCAGCGCACTGCAAAAGAATTTCCCAAATTTTGAACAGGGCGAAATGCAGATTGGCTGCCTTGGTGCTGGAACGGCTGCTGCCGCGCGTGCTGCTGGTCTGCGCCTCGACTTGGAAGCTGGTCCAACGGCGCAATACACCTCCATCACCATGGCACTCGACGCCTTCCTGAAAGAGAGCAACAAACGCAAATAATGCGCCTTACTTTCGATAAACGACAACATTTGAAAAGCCAAAACGCCATCGACACGCTCTTTGCCGAAGGGCAGAAGTTTATGGCGTTCCCCTTTCGTGTGGTCTATCGCACCATGCCGCGCCAAACCGACGACGAATGGCCCGTGCAAGTGCTTACGGTGGCGCGCAAACGCCGCTATCGCCATGCGGTGGATCGCAACCGCGTGAAACGCCTGCTGCGCGAAGCCTACCGACTGCATCAATTGCCGCTTGTGGAGGCACTCAACCAGAAAAATCTGACCCTTCACATCGCCTTTGTTAGCATCAGCCCTACGCCACCCACCTTCAAAAGCGTCGAAAAACAGATGATTGCCGCCATCGAAAAGCTGTGTAGCCAATTGACAATTGACAATTGATAATTAGGCGGTTCGACAGGCTCACCGCCCGCAATTTTCAAATTTCCAAATCTTCAAATAGATAATTTTCCGCCCAGAAATCTTGAAATCTTTTCTATCGAAACTGCTCATCTGGCCAATCAGGTTTTATCAACTTGCCATTTCGCCGCATTTTCCGCCAGCTTGTCGGTTCACACCCACTTGCTCGCAGTATGCCATCGAGGCGTTGCGAAAATACGGTCCGCTGAAGGGACTTTGGCTCGCCACAAAACGCATTTTGCGCTGCAATCCGTGGGGCGGAAGTGGCTACGACCCCGTGCCATAGCGCAAATTGGTAATTTTCAAGAAAATGGACTTGTTTTTCGCGAAAAAAATCGTACCTTTGCAGTCCGAATTTTAGATCATAAATAATCAGACAAAAATATGAATGTCGAACTAAAAAACACCGATGCCGTAAACGCCATCATCACCATTACGGTGGTTAAAGACGATTACGCCGAACGAGTAGAGAAAAAACTGAAAGAGTATCGCCGCAAGGCCAACATTCCTGGCTTCCGTCCGGGCATGGTGCCAATGGGCATGATCAAAAAAATGTATGGCAAAGCCGTCACCGCCGAACAGGTGAACGAACTTTTGGGCGAGCAACTCTACGACTATATCAAGAAAGAAAACCTAGATGTGCTGGGCGATCCGCTGCCAAACGAGACCGAGCAACCAGTCATCGATTTCGATTCGGAAGAACCGCTGAAATTCGTTTTCGATGTGGCTTTGGCTCCTGAATTCGACATCAATCTCACCAAAAAAGACAAAATCGTTTACTACGATATCAAACTCAGCGACGAACAGGTTGAAAATCAGCTGAAACAGATTGCTAAACAGAATGGCGAATTTGTCGTGATCGATTCTGCCGTCGAAGAGAACGACATTGTGAAAATTGATGCAGTAGAGGTTGGCAACGAAGAGCGCAAGGTTGAAGGCGAAATTTTGTCGCCAGCACACCTGAAAGATGCCGATCAGAAAGCACTTTTCGTTGGTCGCAAAGCAGGCGATGTGGTTACTTTCAATCCACAAAAAGCCATGAACAACGACTACGAAATCGCTTCGTTCCTGCACATTGCACGCGATGAGGCTAAGAACATCACTGCCGATTTCACGGCCACCATCACCGAGGTTAAGCGCCACAAAGATGCCGAGCTGAACGAAGATCTCTTCAAAAAAATCTACCCCAACGACGAGATTAAGGATGCAGCCGCATTCCGCGCAAAAGTGGCCGACGATCTGCAAAAATCGTACACGCCCGACAGCGACTATCGTTTCGGAATAGATGCTCGCAACACGCTCATCAAGAAATTGGACGGCGTGGTCTTCCCCGAAGCATTCCTGAAACGCTGGGTTTTGGCTACTCACAAAGACATCAATAGCCAATCGCTCGACGAAAGCTTTGGTCAGATGCTCGACGACCTGAAATGGCAGCTCATCAAAGGCAAAATCTCTGAAAAAGACGGAATCAAAGTCGAAGAGGCCGACGTTGACGAACTCGCGACCAAATTCGCTCGCATGCAGTGGGCGCAATATGGCATTGCAAACGTGCCCGACGACATGCTGAAGACCTACATCGACAACATGAAAAAGGACAGCAAAACCATGAGCCGCCTGGCCGAGCGCGCATTCGAGTTGAAGGTTCTCGACGCCATCAAAGCCGCTGTGAAACTCGACAAGAAGGAGATTTCGCTCGACGATTTTCAGAAACTTGCTGACTAAAAATCACTCATAGAGATAAAAAGCAGGCAGGTTCTTCTCTCGGGGAGAACTTGTTTGTTTTATAGCACTTTTAACCTGAATTTTATGGCAAAAATCATTCTCGAAAATATGGAGTTTTACGCTTTTCATGGCTGCTACGCCGAGGAGCGCAAAATTGGTTGCACCTATCGTGTATCGGTGGAGATGACGCTCGACCTCGATGCCGCCTGCCACAGCGACCAACTGAGCAATACGATTAATTACGAGACTGTGTATCAACTAGTTAAACGCGAAATGGAGCAACCATCAAACTTGATTGAGCATGTCGCCTTTCGCATAAAACAGGCGTTGCTCGCTACTTTTCCGACGCTCGAAGGCGTAACCATCGCCCTCACCAAACTCGCCCCGCCGCTCGGTGGCAAAATCGAGAGCGCGAAGGTGGTGGTTTAGTTAGGAGTTAGGAGTTGTTTCTAGGTTTCTCGAAATTGCTGGCGCAATTTCTGTTTCTGGGGTTGGTGGTTGTTGAATTATAGGGACGCATAGCACGTCCTTTTTTTCGTTCATTTCTTTTGACGACCCAAAGAAAAGTCGCCGACATGGTACTCCGTTGCCAAATTTTCATTACCTTTGCACTGAAGAAAAACACAATCAGCAAAGAAATGAAAGTGAGTGAACTTACCACAATGTGCAAGGCTGGACAAAGCCTCGAAGCATACGAACTAGCGAAAAAAGATCTGCAAACCGACAGCGACAACAAATGGAACCGCCGCGGCATGGGCTGGGTGCTCTACTACATCGCAAAAGATGAGGCAACAAGCGGAGATTTTGCGCCGCTGATGAGCCACATCGACGAGCTGTCGGATCTGCACCTCGACTCGATAAACGACGACAAGCTGATTTTCGACAATGTGCAATGGACACTGGCTAACTATGTGCGCACTCACATGAAACCAGACGACAACGACGCACCACAAAAACTCTCGACCATCTTTTCGAAAATAAAAGATTGGACACTACTGCCGTCGACGGGTCATTCGGCACTGCTGAGCACTTTCGTAAAATTTACCGATTGGAGCGAAATGCTCGATTTCATCGATTGGTGGGGAATAAAATCTTTCGTTGCAGACGACTACAATCCATTTGTACTCGACAACGGGAAAAAAATGATGACGCTGGTAGAACGCGCCTACATTGCCTACGCCAAAGCATTGCTGCAAACCAAAGACGAGACGCGCGCTGCCCTATTTCGCCCCACACTTGGCGACATGGCCAATGCGCACCCCGAAATGATCTATTTGGGCTACTACTACGGGCAACTACTATTGCTGAGCGGCAACGACCAAGAGAAGGCGATGCGCACCATCACCAAATTTGTACGTCTGAAAAGCCACGAATTTTGGGCATGGCAACTGCTTAGCGAGACCCAAACCGACTACGAGAAACAACTCGCTTGCCTATTGCGCGCCGTTAGTTGCACCAAAATGGAAGATTTTCTCGGCAAAATTCGCATGAAATTAGCCGCGCTCTACATACGCAACGGGCAGCAAGCGCGCGCCAAGCACCACATTCTTATTGTACAGAAACACTATCGAGCCAAAGGCTGGAAAATTCCGAACGATGTGCAAATGTGGAGCCAACAACCATGGTTCGAAAGCGTAACGCCCGACAGCAGCGCACCCATCGATTACAAAACCATATCGAACCAACTGCTGAACTGCGACACGCTGCAAGCTATTGGCATAGTTACATTCTGCGCCCAAAGCGGCCTAGCGATAGTGTACGGAATGCGCCAAAGCACATTTATTCCTGCGCAAAAAGCCAGAAACAGGGGCATAAAAGGCAATGTTGGCACAGTGCTTCAGCTGAACTACACCGCCGAAGGTCTCGACGGCATCGACATAGTGAGTGCCACGCCCACTACCCTGCCCGACGGTCTTGACTACATAAAAAAGGTAGAGGGCAAAATAAAGAAACGCGACGACCAAGCCTTTGCTTTTCTGCAGACCGAAAGCCGCGAAAGCCTATTCGTTTCGCCAACCGTAGTGCAAAAATTTGCGTTAACCAACGGCCAAACAGTGCACGCCATAGCGGCATACGACTTCAACAAAAAACGCGGTGAATGGAACTGGCTGGTTGCCAAAATCCAGAACACCACCGAGCCATAGCCACATAACCCACCGAAAAACAAAAAGCGACTTTGCAAACTAGCAAAGCCGCTTTTTTTGTGCGCAAACACAACTCAATTAAAGGTTTTCTGCAGATGCGGAGAACCTTTTTCATTTTTATGACACTCCTAACCATAAGGAATGCCACACCCCTCATTGTAGCCAAACGCCTGTTTAATCCTTGTTTGGTTGGAAGATGGTCAAGGAGCTCGTTACAACGCGAGCAACATCGACAACTGGCGCTTGTCTTAATCCTTGTTTGGTTGGAAGATGGTCAAGGAGGCTGTGTCGTCCAGGCTGCCAACCGCAGCCATATGCGTCTTAATCCTTGTTTGGTTGGAAGATGGTCAAGGAGCGTGAATGTGGAGTAGAGCGTGAATGTGGCAGCTGGTCTTAATCCTTGTTTGGTTGGAAGATGGTCAAGGAGAATGACCAAAAAGTCGGGCAACTCATAACGACTAAACGTCTTAATCCTTGTTTGGTTGGAAGATGGTCAAGGAGCGCGGTAGAAGTCGAAGAACGTGACGGCCACAAACGTCTTAATCCTTGTTTGGTTGGAAGATGGTCAAGGAGAAATTAGTCCCAGCACACAAAGCTGTAAACGCAAAGTCTTAATCCTTGTTTGGTTGGAAGATGGTCAAGGAGCAAGCGAACCTGACTTTGGCGACGGCAGCAAGGAAAGTCTTAATCCTTGTTTGGTTGGAAGATGGTCAAGGAGAGGAGCATGGCAGGCTAATCGGCTGCGAAGTCGAAACGTCTTAATCCTTGTTTGGTTGGAAGATGGTCAAGGAGAAGAAATCTGAACGTCGTTGAGCTAGAATCAGGAACTGTCTTAATCCTTGTTTGGTTGGAAGATGGTCAAGGAGGCAGTGAGTATAGG
>CAVHRT010000095.1:0-6464 GCA_963638355.1 Flexilinea sp.
CGAACTCGAAGCGCAACAGCCCGACACCTTAGCCGCCACAAAAACCGAAGGCGCATATCGCACACTCTCGGCCAAAGTAGTCTACTGCTCGGTCAATCGCATGAAAAATGCGATTGTGCTCGACCGTGGCGCGGCCGATGGCGTGGCAGTGGACATGGGCGTGATGAATGCCGATGGCGTGGTTGGCATGGTCGATGCCGTGTCGGAACACTACGCTGTGGTGGTGCCAGTTATCAGTGTGAAATCGATGATTAGCAGCAAAATTGCGAAAAACGGCTACATCGGCTCGGTGGTTTGGGACGGACTTTCGCCCGAATATGCCGAACTGACCGACATTCCGTATCATGTCGATGTGGAAGCGGGCGACACGGTGGTAACAAGCGGCTACTCTGCCATTTTTGCCGATGGCGTGCCGATTGGCGTGGTGGATCATGTGGAGGTGAACGAGAGTCAGGTTTTCTGCAAAATAAGACTGCGACTTTTGGCTAACTTCCGCACCGTGAGTGCTGTGCATGTGGTCGATTGCGCCCATCGCGAGGAGCTGAAGCAGGTGATAAAAGAGAATTTCTGATTTCTGGCTAGAAAAGTTTCAGGTTTCAAATTACAGGTTTTCGGGACACACAGCCAACTGCAGAAAAATAAAGCATGAACGTGGCATGCCGCGTCCCTACTTTCAAACTTTATAAACTTTCGAACTCAATTTTCATGCGCGACGAACTGAAATATACATTGCTGATTTTGCTGCTTGTGGCGATACAAGTGTTGGTGCTGAACAACATTCATCTGTTCGGCTTGGCTTGTCCGTATCTCTACATTTGGGCAATTTTGGCACTGCCTGTGGCCATGTCGCCTGCGCTGGTCATGGTGATAGCGTTTGCGTTGGGCTTCGTCATCGACATTTTTTGCAACAGTTACGGCATTCACACTTCGGCAACGGTGTTGGTAGCATTTTTGCGCCCATACATCATGCGGATGGTGGCATCGCGCGAAAACCTCGAAAAACCCTATCCTTCAATCGCCTCATTTGGCAGCGCCTACTATCTCTACGCCGCCGTACTGATAGTGATTCACCACTTGATGCTCTTTTCGCTCGAGGCATTTTCGTTTGCACACACAGGCATGGTGCTGCTCAAAACACTTTGCAGTGCCATCTTCACCTTCGTTTTGGTCATTTGCATCGAATTTCTTAAAAACAGCCGACGGTGATAAACGACGCAAACAGCGGACGATATTTTGTCATCAAACTCTTCATTGCGATTTTGGTGGCAGTGTTCGTTGTGCAACTTTTCATTCTGCAAATTGTGCGTGACTACGGCGAGCAAGCCGACGGCAACGCGCTGCTCCGTCGCACGGTGTATGCGCCGCGTGGACTCATCTACGATCGCAATGGCGAACTCCTGGTCTACAATCACCCGACCTACGATGTGCTGGTTACCGTGGCCGAATGGCGCCACAAAAAAGATGAGCCTGCCCCACTCGACACGGTGGCTTTTTGCGAATGGCTGCAAATTTCGCGCGACGAATTCGATTCGCGACTGAACGACATGAAACATCGTCGTGGCTATTCGCAACGCACGCCGCAACGCTTCATCACACAACTGACGCCCGAAGAGTATGCCACGATGCAAGAGAAAATGCACCGTTTTCCCGGCGTGAGCATTCAAACACGAACTCTGCGCAGTTACAACTATCCCGTGGCAGCGCACGCTCTCGGCTCCATCGGCGAGGTTTCGAAACGCATGCTCGAGCGCGACTCGTGCTACAAGCAGGGCGACTACGCCGGCGTGAGCGGTTTGGAAAAAGCGTACGAGAAAGATCTTCGTGGCACAAATGGCGTGGAGATAATGCTACGCGATGTGTCGGGACGCATTCAAGGGCGCTACCACAATGGCGAATACGATGTGCCTGCTGTGGCTGGAAAAAATATCACCGTGACGCTCGACTACAGGCTGCAGATGGTAGCTGAGGCATTGCTCGCAGGCAAACGCGGCAGCGTGGTGGCCATAGAACCCGCCACAGGCGAAATTCTTGCCATCGCATCGAACCCGACTTGGAATCCCGACATTCTTGTCGGTCGCCAACGCTCCGAAAACTACGCCACGCTGCTTGCCGACCCAACCAAACCGCTGCTCAACCGCGCCATTCAGGGAGTCTATTCGCCCGGATCGACATTCAAAACGGTGCAGGCGCTCGTCTGCCAACAAGAAGGCGGCATCACCGAACACACGCTGTTCCCGTGCAACGGTCCGAGTTCGTCGCCGATAAAATGCACGCACCACCACGGCTCGCCCGTGTCGCTCGAAAACGCCATCGAGCAGAGTTGCAATCCCTACTTTTGGCAAGCCTACAAAGCCACGCTCGAACGCGGTGGCTACGGCGAAAAGAACGAAAATTTCAAGGAAAACTACAACCGCTGGCGCGAAGATGTGCTGAGTTTTGGTCTCGGTCCGAAATTCGCCGACAGCGACATTCCCGACCAAGCCAACGGCGGCATTCCGCGCATGGTAACCTACGATCGCATCTATGGACCAACGGGCTGGCGCGCACTCACCATTCGTTCCAACTCCATCGGACAGGGCGAGGTGCAAGTTACGCCGCTGCAACTGGCCAACGTGGCTGCGGTCATCGCCAATGGCGGCTGGTACATCACGCCACACCTCAACCGCGCCGACTCCATGCTTCTGCGCCGGCATCAGACTTCGGTCGATTCGGTCTATTTTTCGGCAGTGCGCAACGGCATGTGGCGCGTGTGCGAATACGGCACTGGCCGCTGGTACAAGATTGATAGCGTGCAGATGTGCGGCAAGACTGGCACGGTGGACAACAACCACGGGCGCCCGCACTCCATCTTCATAGGCTTTGCGCCAAAAGATAACCCGACCATTGCCGTGGCTGTGGTCATCGAAAACTGCGGATTTGGCGCCACTTGGGCCAATCCTATCGCCAGTTTGGTGCTGGAGCAGTACCTGAAAGGCGACATCCAGCGCAAAGATCTCTACAATCGTTTCACCTCAGCAGTAACCGATCCCGATGTCAAGAAATACTAGCATATGGCGCAATATCGACTGGCCAACAGTGGTGATGTATCTGGTGTTGGTGCTGTTTGGCTGGCTCAATGTGTACGGCGCAAGCCACGACATGGACCAGACTTCGATATTCGATTTTGCCTATTTTTCGGGCAAACAATTCGTGTGGATTCTCTGTTCGCTGGGTTTGGCTGGCATCATTTTGCTGATCGATGCGCGCGCCTACCAATCGTTCAGCATGCTGCTCTATCTGCTGATGATTTTGCTGCTGATTGGCACCATTTTTCTCGCGCCAGAGATTAAAGGTTCGCGGTCGTGGCTGGCACTTGGCCCCGTGCGACTGCAACCCGCCGAGTTCTCGAAATTCGTTACCGCGCTAGCTGTGGCGAATGTGATGGGACAATACGGTTTCAAGCTGAGCGGACTGCGTAACTACCTGATAGTCTGCCTGTTGATACTGCTTCCGATGGGCTTGATCATCTTACAAAACGAGACTGGTTCGGCCTTGGTTTACGCCTCGTTCATGCTCATGCTCTACCGCGAAGGTCTGCCAGGACTCATTCCTTTTGCGGCACTCTGCGCTGTGGTGCTGTTTGTGGTAGTGGTGCGCTTTGGTGCATTGCCGTTTGCGGGCGTGCCATCGGCCTCCATGGGCTTAGCCATCGCCTTCATTCTGATGCTAATAGTGGCTTTCGGCATGATTTTGCGCTACCGCACACAAAAAACGCCCGTGCGCTTCCTCGTCTACGGCTATCTGGCAGTGTTTGCCGTGACCATCGCCATTCACGCGTTTGGCTGGTTAAAGGTGAATTTCGTCTATGTGCTGCTGGCAGTGCTTGCCGCCACTGGCATCTATGCGGCGGTGTTTGCCGTACGCACACGCTGCAACCGACTTTGGTTGGTATTGGCGTTTGTGGTGATAGGCATAACTTATTGCTACTCAGTGAATTACGTATTCGATAATGTATTCAAACCGCACCAACGCTCGCGCATCGAGGTGCTGCTGGGCATGAAGGACGACCCCAAAGGCGATGGCTACAATGTGGAGCAGGCCAAAATAGCCATTGGCTCGGGCGGTTTCGCGGGCAAAGGTTTCCTGAATGGCACACAGACCACGCTCAAATTCGTGCCAGAACAACATACCGACTTCATTTTCTGCACCGTGGGCGAAGAGTACGGTTTCATCGGCGCAGTGTTTGTGCTGATAACCTACATGGCACTGCTTTTCCGCCTGATGCGCCTAGCCGAAGCGCAACGCGAAGCCTTCTCGCGCATCTACGGCTACTGCGTGGTGGGCATTTTCCTATTCCACATTTTGGTGAACATAGGCATGGTCATTGGGCTGATGCCAGTCATCGGCATTCCGCTACCATTCTTCAGCTATGGCGGCTCCAGCATGTGGTCGTTCACCATCTTGCTGTTCATCTTCCTCCGCCTCGACATTGCCAACAAGCAGAGAGCGAATTAAAGACCCCCTCTATCCCCCAAGGGGGAAGTTTCTGGCTCCTGGTTAGAAAAGTTTCTAGGTTTCTAAGTTTCTCGAAATTGCTAACGCAATTTCTGTTTCTATGTTTGTAGGGACGCGGCGCGCCACGTCCGGAAAATTAGGAATTAGGAGTGATGAGTTAGGAATGGAGGCGCAATGAAAACATTACAGTCAACAACTAGCCATTTACTTTTTTTGCGTAAATACGCTTTTTTTGTCAGTGGAAGAAGGTTTCAGGTTAGTAGCAAGTCGCAAGTAGCAAGTAGCAAGATTTGGCTAGTGCAATTGAGAAGCGCTACTGCAAGATAGATTTCAAATTTCAGATTTCAAATTTCAGGTTGGCGGTTTCCACCGCTTTTCTGCAATGCCACAACCGCACTGACCTCCAACAACGACAGTAGGGACGCGGCGTGCCACGTCCCTACAAGTCTTGTGTGTGTTTTTGGTGGGTGAGATTCCTCTCTCCTCTCACCGATAAACTATAACCTATAACCTATTTAACGGCAATTTTGGTGGCTTGGTTGCCAACTTTTACAATGTAGATGCCATTGAGCTGGCCGTTCATTTCGGTTACGTCTATGCCCGATACGGTGAATATGCGTGCACCCTCGGCTGCGTAGATGTGGCCATTCTCGGCATATACCTCGAGCGCCTCTACACTCTCGAGAGCGGTGGCTGGGCTGGTTTCCAAAACATAATCCGATGTGTTTTTAACACCATTAAGGTTCAAATATGATTCCATCGAACCATAAACTTTTACCTTTTTACCGATAACCGAAGCATTATCAACAACATTCAAAGCCTCACGAGGATCCGTTTTAGCAACCAACTGCACTGCAACCATATTTTCTACCTTAGTTTCGCCAGCAACGGCAGCAATAGCCAAATTCGAGGCTTGCGTGTTATCAATTTTCGAGCCACTCAAAGCACCAATAATATATCCTTCGACCCAAGCCTCTTTACCCCAATTGCTGAGTTTAACAACATCAGCCACAGTGAATGGATTCTCTTTCGTTCCTGCACCAGTTACTTGAACTGCATTTGCCGAAATAGTAACCTCTTTCGACGCGGTGCCACTTGTTAGAGCCAATTTGGTAGAGACCTCACCAACTGCACTAGCATTAACACTAATAATAAGTGTGCCACCTGTTGCAGTTAGAGTACCAGCAACAGTAAAGTTTTCAGTGTTTTCTAGAGTAGCAGTAATGACATCAGTTAATTTCTCGCCTGTAACTACAAGTTCTTTGCTCTCTCCAACACCTGCTACTACAATGCCAAAATCCAAATTTGCGCACTCAATGGTAGGTTCCGTAGCCGCAGCTTTGATATAAGTAATTTTAATTACAGTCGGGCGTAATTGTGCAGTACCAGGATTCTGAATGTAGATCACATCTAATCCAGCAGTGTTTGCGGTCGTAAACTTGTGCGTACCCCCGCTTTCAGTAGAAAGCGTGCGACTAATCGCTGTCGCATCGTCAGTTACACTATTATTGGCAACTTTAGTACCCGCAGTAAGCGTACCGCCATATTTGGATCCTGAATAGGTTAAGTCTATTCCCGTGATAGTATAACCCTTTGCACAAACGAAAGACAAATATTGCCCTGCATAAACACGCGGACCAGAGATATAACTATCACTTACATCAGTAATCGATCCACCCTTAAGTTGTGTAATTGTGATGTTGTCACTTACAGCCGTCCATGTAATATAGGCAGGCACAGGATTATCGCCAGTAGTAGCGGCAGTAAATTTTCCAGCAGTCAAATCTACTGTTACTGTCTCGGCTGCATTCACAGCCATTGTAGTAGCGCAGAGCGCAGCTACAAAAAGAGTTAGTTTTTTCATAATAATAAAAATTAAAAGGTTAATAAAAAAGATTAAAATGTTTCTAAGTTTCAGATTAGTAGCAAGTAGCAAGTAGCAAGATTTGGCTAGTGCAATTGAGAAGCGC
>CAVHRT010000096.1:0-6378 GCA_963638355.1 Flexilinea sp.
GACATACGGTGTGTACGACGTGTTGGTCTCTGGGTCGAAATATTCGATTTTTTTGCCCGAGAATTTGGCATGCTGACTCAAGTCGAAGTTGGTGCGGCTATGAATGCCCTCCACCTCTTTGAAACCGAATGGCATCTCGAATTCAATGTCGGTAGCAGCGTTGGCATAGTGAGCCAATTTTTCGTGATCGTGGAAACGATATTTCTGATCGCCCAAGCCGAGTGCTTTGTGCCATTTCAGACGGAATGCTTTCCAATGTTCGAACCACTCCATTTCGGTACCTGGTTTCACAAAGAACTGCATCTCCATCTGTTCAAATTCGCGCATGCGGAAGATGAATTGGCGCGCAACTATCTCATTTCTAAAGGCTTTACCAATCTGCGCAATACCGAACGGAATTTTCATGCGACCCGTTTTCTGCACATTCAGGTAGTTGACAAAAATGCCCTGCGCCGTTTCGGGACGAAGGTAGATTTTCATTGCGCCATCGGCCGTTGAACCCATTTCGGTGGTGAACATCAGGTTGAATTGACGCACATCGGTCCAGTTTTTGGTGCCGCTGATTGGGCAAACTATCTCTTCGTCTTCGATAATCTGCTTCAATTCGGCCAAATCCATGGCGTTCATGGCTTTGGCGTAACGCTCGTGCAGAGCATCGCGTTTGCGCTGATGCTCAATCACATTCACGCTGGTGGCGCGGTATTTTGCCTCGTCGAACGATTCGCCGAAACGTTTGCGCGCTTTTGCCACCTCTTTTTCAATCTTTTCGTCGTATTTTGCTATCTGATCTTCAATCAAAACATCGGCGCGGTAGCGTTTTTTGCTGTCGCGATTGTCGATGAGCGGATCGTTGAACGCATCGACATGACCCGAGGCTTTCCAAGTGGTTGGGTGCATAAAAATGGCAGCATCGATGCCCACAATGTTCTCGTGGAGCAGAATCATGCTATCCCACCAATAGCGTTTGATGTTGTTTTTCAGTTCTACGCCATTTTGCCCGTAGTCGTAAACAGCGGCCAAGCCATCGTAAATTTCGCTCGATGGGAAGACAAAGCCATACTCTTTGCAGTGGGCAACAAGTTTTTTGAAAACCTCTTCTTGTGAAGCCATATCTTTGTTTAGTTTGAAAATTTGAGAGAAAGATTTTGCGAAAATTCGACTCGAAAAATCGAGTGTAGTTTTCAACCTGCAAAGGTACGATTTTTTTCTTGAAAATTACAAGGAAATCGAAAAATAGCGCAAAAAGTGCGTTTATAGGGATTTTTTTCGCCTAAAATTGGCGATTTCATTTTCGACGCACTCTGGCACGAGCGAATGAATGCTCTGCCCTGCTGCTAGGCGTTGGCGCACTTCGGTGGCCGAAATATCGTAGAGCGGCGCATCGACGGCACGGATTTGCGGGAAACGCTCGCTATCGAGCGCAAAACCTGTGCGCGGATAGCACCACACTTCGAAATCGCGGAGAATGGTCTGATAGTCGCGCCAGCGGTCGAACGAGGCGGCATTGTCGGCACCGATGAGCAGCACAAAACTGTATTCAGGGTGCTGCGCCTGCAACGCTCGCAATGTATTTATGGTGTAGTTCGGCTTTGGCAACGAAAATTCCACATCGCACACACGCAAATGCGGTTTATCTTGCAAAGCCAACTGCGCAAGATGCAGGCGAAAACGATCGTCCCACAACTGCGAGGCGGCTTTCAGCGGATTTTGCGGCGAGACAACCAGCCAAACCTCGTCGAGACCGCACTGCACAAAATGTTCCGCCAGCACCACATGTCCGCAATGAATGGGATTGAATGAGCCGAAAAATAGACCGATTTTCATCGATTTTGAAAGGAAAAATCTACTTCAATTTTGCCAACGCCTTCTTCACGCGAGCAAAGGCTTCGGTGAGGTTTTGATCGCTGGTAGCGTACGAAAAACGCAGGAAATCGGGCGCACCAAACGCAGAACCGCTCACGCAAGCCACATGCGCCTCATCGAGCAGATACATGGCCAGATCAGATGCAGTCTCGATGTGGCGACCATCGGCAGCCATTTTTCCGAAAAATGCCTTGCATTCGGGGAATGCGTAGAACGCTCCCATTGGCTTACGAAGGTTCAGTCCGGGAATTTCAGCAATGAGCGACACCACCAAGTCGCGGCGACGGCGAAAAGCCTCGCGCATATCTTTCACGCATTGCTGCGGACCACGATAGGCGGCTTCGGCGGCTTTTTGCGCTATACTGCTCGCGCCAGAAGTATACTGTCCTTGCAGCGTGCTACAAGCCTTTGCCAGCCATTGCGGAGCAGCCACCCAACCAAGTCGCCAGCCCGTCATGGCGTAGGCTTTCGACACGCCATTGACTATCGCCACACGGTCGCGCAACTCATCGAACTGCGCTATCGATTCGTGATGACCGAGGTAGTTGATATGTTCATAAATTTCATCAGAAATGATGAGAATGTTTGGACAATTTGCCAAAACGACAGCCAAAGCTGACAATTCGTCATGCGTGTAGACGCTGCCCGTCGGGTTCGATGGCGAGCAAAGAATGAGTGCCTTGGTGCGCGGTGTGATGGCGGCTTCGAGTTGCTCTGGTGTCAGTTTAAAATCATTTTCCTGCTCGGTATGCACCACAATGGGCGTTCCTTCGGCCATCTTAACCATCTCCACATAACTCACCCAATAAGGCGCAGGCACTATCACCTCGTCGTCGGCTCCGATTACCGACATCAGCACATTGCACACGGCCTGTTTTGCTCCGTTGGAGCAGACAATTTGCGAAGGCTCGTAGGTGAGACCGTTTTCGCGTTTCAACTTATCGCAAATGGCTTCGCGCAACGAGAGATAGCCGGGTACGGGCGAATAGAACGAAAAATTGTCGTCGATGGCTTTTTGCGCGGCTTTTTTAATGTGATCGGGCGTGAAAAAATCGGGTTCACCGACGCTCAAATTGATGACATCGATGCCTTTGGCGCGCATTTCGCGGCTTTTCTGCGACATGGCCAGAGTTTCAGATTCAGCCATGTTTTTCAATCGTAACGAGAGTTCCATGAGTAAAGTTGACAAGTTGACGAGTTGATAAGTTGATAAGTTTAGTGTGTTAGTCAGAGCCTGTGGGGCAATTGGATTGTTTCTAGTTTCTAGATTTCTAATTTCTAGTTTGAAATTGTTTATTTGAAGATTTGAAAATTTGAAAATTGCTCATTGTCTTTCTGTCGTGCGTAATCTGAAATTTGAAATCTGAAATTTGAAATTGATTTTGCTCCGCACTGCCCCCAAAATCACCAGTGTTCATTATTCATTTTCAACAATCGTGCCATTCACCACATTGAACAACCGTTGTTCGCCGCCAAATTGTGCCAAAATCTCGTCGAGGTGACCGCTGTTGGTGTCGGTGATGAAAATCTGCCCGAAGTCGTCGCTTGCCACCAGCTGAATGATGCGCTGCATGCGGTCGGAGTCGAGTTTGTCGAAAATATCATCGAACAAAAGTATCGGTGTGAGTCCGCAAATGCGCTTCAGAAGCACCAACTGTGCCAATTTCAATGCCACCACAAAAGTCTTGACTTGTCCTTGCGACCCCGTGCGTTTCATCGGGAAATCGGCAAGTGTCAGCACCAAATCGTCCTTGTGCGAGCCGCGCGTGGTGTAGCCCAAAATGCGGTCGCGACTGCGCACCTCGCGCAACAGTTGGCGCAAATCGCCTCGCTGCGAATGCGACTCGTAGGTCAAACCGACCTGTTCGCCATCGTGGGCAATTTTCCCGTAGAATTCCTGAAAAATCGGCACAAAATCAGCTATAAACTGCGTCCGTTTTGCGAAAATATATTCAGCCTCGACGGCCATTTGCTCCTCGTAAATATCGAGCATAGCAGCATCGGGTTCGGCCTCGGCTTTGAGCAACGCATTACGGTTTTGCAGTGTAGCATTGTAGCGAATGAGCGCCTCGAGGTAAGGCTTGTCGTACTGCGAAATGGTCGAGTCCATGAACCGCCGACGACACTCACTGCCCTCGTTTACAAGATCGGCATCGGTGGGCGAGACCAGCACCACAGGCACAAATCCGATGTGTTCCGAAAGGCGTTCGTAGTCCTTCTGATTGCGCTTGAAACGCTTTTTTGCACGATGCTTCACCGAACACGAAATCACCTCGTCGCTGCCCTGCCGCTCGAATGTGCCTTGAAGCATAAAAAATTCGGCATCGTGCTTCACCACTTGCGCATCGATGGGGTTCAGGTGACTTTTGCAAAACGAGAGGTAATAAACCGCGTCCAAAAGGTTGGTTTTGCCCATGCCATTTCGACCCAAAAAGCAATTGATTTTTGGAGAAAATTGCAAATCGCACTCAGCAATGTTGCGATAGTTCAATATCGAAATCCGTTTAAGATACAAGGCAAAATTATTACTTGCGAATACCATATCTAGAAATTTTCAGACATTCCATTCGCAACTGATTATCAATCGTTTACAAAATTTACTCGATTCGCTTCAATCGCGCCACCATATCATCGCCAAGTTTCGATTTTCGATCGATATGATTCAGCACTTCGCACACAAATGGGTTGCTTTCGAAACTACCGCGCACCGATTCGAAATCGGCAGTTTTTTGCGCCTCGTCGCCATCGATTCCGAAACCCGTTTGAGCATTCAGATTGAACTCTTTTTGTGCATCGTTATAGAGCATTTTATCGAGCGAAACCACAGCATTTTTCCACGCCTCGACCAGTGAAATCAGGTCATCAACATCAACTTTTTCGATTGGTTTGTTCCAATATTTCAGCAATTTATCGTAAGCCCAAGTCCACTCGTAATCGTAATAATTGGCGTGCAGTTGTTCAAAACGGTGCTGAATGTCGTCGAGCGTGAGGCGATCGGCGGCGATGTCGTCCATCAGGCGTTTCACCTCGTCCTGCGGCACTATCAAGCCCGAAAGATCGCTCCAATCGCACAATCCCGAGGGCGCAGTTGGGCGCAGACGCTCGCGCACTTGCTCCATGGTGCGGTAGTTGCCATCGCCAAGGCGGCTGATGAGCGAGTTTCCAAGGAATTTCACAATGGCAATGCGATAGAGTTCGATGCCTTTGCGCAGCGACGAATTGCGAATTTTGCAATTGTTGTACGAATAAACTTGCGTGTTTTCGCCCGAAATGCGCTGCAACTCTTTTAGCACCTCCACGCCGCGCATCATCTTTTGAATGGTGTACGGGCTGAGCAGGTTGAAATTGATTTGATCGATTTTGTGGCTATCTTTGCGCGTATCGCGTTTTGGCCATTTTTGTGCATCGCGCACAGTGCCGACGCTGCGCAGGTTCACGGCTGGAACAAGATAACTCTCCGTGGCATTTTCTATCAGATAGGAGAATGGCAGATCGCTGGTGTCGCAGTGGTTGGTGTGGCGCCCCATCACCAGAGTGAATGCGCCAATACGCGCTGGCCACAGCAAATACGAGTCGCTAGTAGTTTTGCTGCCGCGCTCTGCCACGCCTTGGTGAATTGGGCCAAGTTTGTACATATGATTGCTCTGGTTCGAGCCAGAACCCGCATTCAGGAACGAGAACATGCCCGCAATGAGCAACGTCGATTTGTGGTGCGAAACGGTGTAAGGACCAGCAAAAATGGCGGTCGCCTCGCCGTGCATGCCTTGGCAGTTGGCAAAAAAGAGCGAATCGAGCGCAGAATAGTGCTTGTCCATGATGCAGCCTTGTCCCACGAAACAGCACGAAACCAGCGTGCTATCGGCTATCGACACGCCCGACGAGAGAATGAAATCTTTGCACTTCACGCCCGAGCCGATTTTGATTGGTGCTTCGGCATTGCTATTGAGCGAACCATTTTTCAGTTTCGATGCGCCGCCAATTTGGGCATAATCGCCAATGCGCACATTTTTCAGCATGCCGCAGTTGATTATTCGCACATTGCAACCAATTTCGCCAATGGCCGATTTTTGGCGTTCGGCATAAGCATCGATGCGTTTTTGCAGATTGTCGATCACGGCGTGATTGTAGCGATAGAGTGCGAGAATGTAGGCCAAATGCGCCGAAAGTCCGTCGAAAATGGGAATTTCGCGACCACCGCCCTCATTCATCACAGGCACACGCACGCCATTGCCAAAGGTGCTTGGCTCGTCAACCACAATCACATTGGTATTTTCGATGTAAGTATCGTGACCGATGTGATAGTTGGCTATGTAGTTGTGAATTTCGCGAATGCAGACATCGTCGTCGACCGTAACATTGTGCAGCCGCGCTTTGCTGATGCCCGAATGCGTTGGCAGTCCGCCCGCCAAAAGAAAGGTTTTCTCGAATCGTCCGAGACGGATATTTCCCGAAAATTCCACTTCGGAAATATGTTCGGTCGAAAAGCCATCGACCACTTCGATGTTGCTCCAATCG
>CAVHRT010000097.1:0-6236 GCA_963638355.1 Flexilinea sp.
CGTTTATCCTGCAGAAAATTGTGGAATGCAAAACTTTATGAACTTTATAACCTTACAAACTTGATAAACTTCTCATCAACTTTTTTTCAACTCGTCAACTACTCAACTTTCTTGCGACTTGCTACTTGCTACTAAAATCTACTATTTAATCTAACAAAAAAACATAACACACTATGACACAACACATTACCGACCAAAATTTCGACGAATTGCTTAAGAGCAACGCTGCAGTACTCATCGATTTTCACGCCACATGGTGCGGTCCGTGCCGCATGCTTGGCCCGATTGTCGAGGAGCTGTCGAACACCTACGAAGGTCGCCTGCTGGTGGGCAAAGCCGATGTTGAAGAGGCCGCCGAAGTGGCCGAACGTTTTGGCATTCGCAGCGTGCCTACCCTGCTCTTCTTCAAAAATGGCGAAAAAGTTGACCAACTCATCGGTGCCGTTCCACGCGCAAAACTGGTCGAAAAAATCGAATCAATTCTCTAAAAAGTTAGAACTTTACGAGATTTTCTAATTTCTGATTTGTAGGGACGCACCGCGTGCGTCCGCGTCATTTGCAGTGTCCCAACACTTTATCAACTTTCAGACTTTACAGACTTTCAACTCGTAAAATGGACTTTCTTCCGCTAAACCTGCCCAACATCGCCACCGCTCGACCGCTGGTGATTGCTGGTCCGTGCAGTGCCGAAACCGAGGAGCAAACGCTCGCTACGGCGCGGCAATTGGCACAGGCGGGCGTACGCATAATGCGTGCAGGACTATGGAAACCGCGCACCAAACCTGGCGGATTCGAAGGCGTTGGAAGCAAAGGTCTGGAGTGGTTGCGCCGCGCAAAAAAGGAGACGGGACTCTACATCGCCACCGAAGTGGCCACGGCTCAACATGTGCGCCAAGCCATCGAGGGCGGCATCGACCTGCTGTGGCTAGGAGCGCGCACCACATCAAATCCTTTTGCGGTGCAAGAGATAGCCGATGCTCTGCGTGGGACGGACCTCCCCGTGCTGGTGAAAAATCCCATCAGCCCCGACATCGACCTGTGGATTGGCGCCATTGAACGCATCTACGGCGCTGGCATCAGACGCATTGCTGCGGTGCATCGCGGTTTTCAGTCGTCCGACGAGAACCTCTACCGCAACCAACCGCTGTGGCACATTCCCATAGAACTGCACCGCAGACTGCCCAACCTGCCACTTTTCTGCGACCCAAGCCACATGGGCGGCAAACGCCAGTTCGTAGCCACGCTCTCGCAACAAGCCATGGATCTTCAGTTCGATGGATTGATGATCGAGAGCCACTGCGCGCCCGACACCGCTTGGAGCGACAGCGAACAACAAATCACGCCACAAGAATTACAAACGATTCTGCAAAATCTGATAATCCGCAACACAGCGCACCCCACCGCCCAACTCGACGAACTGCGCCGCCAGATCGATGCCATCGACAGCGAACTGCTCGAGACCATCGCCAAACGCATGCGTGTGTCGGCCGCCATCGGAGCATACAAAAAAGCCAACGGCATCGCAGCACTGCAGACTGGTCGCTACAACGAAGTTTTGGCGCGCCGCATTGCCGATGGACAAAAACTCGGTCTCAGCCCCGAACTCACCCATGCGCTGATGGAGGCAATTCACGCCGAATCAGTCCGCATACAAATCGACGAAATGAACGAGTGATTCTATCGTTGAATTGTAGGGACGCACCGCGTGCGACCTATTTTTCACGGATTACAAATCCTAATAATACAATGAGCGCGAGATTACAAATCCCGCGCTACAATGTTTTTCTATCAAATCCATAGCATTTTTCAGTGACAGATCACGGATTCTTGCTACAAATTTCTGAAAACAACGATTTTACAGCACCGCAGCGATGGTTTGGGCAATGCGCTCGACACCATATTGCAACTTGTCGCCCGCCATTTTGCGGACAAAGAACGGCAAATCGGCTTTGACCGTAACCTTCACAAGCGTCTCGCCAAGCGAATTCTCTTTCAGCTGAATCCACGCATTGAAGGCAAACGGAATTCTGTCGGCTCCGAACTTGATGGTTTTGTTCGGCTCGCGCTCCACAATGCGCAGCGTAACATCGCCAACGGGTGCCACATTCACGCTGCACGAATCCTCATCGCAAGTGAAATTCTTGATTTTCTCGTACTGCTCGGGCGGCAGCATCTGTTTATATTTCTCCCTGATTTGCTCCAAATTGCGCAAGTCGGCCAATTTTGCGTACGCCTCAGCTTGCGTGCCATGCAAACGATGAACGGTGCTTTCGTAAGTCTCCATTCCCTATTCTAATAAATAATTAAAAATGAATAATGAATAATAATTTTCTATAACAATCTAACAACTCTGCTAACCATCTCATTATCAGTCGTATAATTTTGATCGACTTGAATGGTGATGGTAGCTTGGAGGTAGAATTTTTCGCGCATTTTGAGCGTTTCGGCAACATATTGACACAATTGTTCGTCGCTCAGCTGAGCGATGAGCGGACGTTTTTTGCGCTCCACCTTGAGCCAATCTGCCAAATTTTCGACCGAAGCCTGCAGATAAATGGTCGTCCCAGCAGCGTTCATCGTTTCGATGTTCTGCTGACTGCAAGCCATTCCGCCGCCAGTGGCAACGACAATTTGCTGCTGTTTCACCAGATTTTCGAGCGTTTCTCGCTCCATTTGGCGGAATGCGTTTTCGCCTTTTTCTGCAAAAATCTGCGTCACGCTGCAACCGCATTTTTCCTCGATAAGTTGGTCAGTATCAACGAATTGATAGCCAATGGCATCAGCCAAAAGCCGCCCAAGCGTGCTTTTGCCGCAGCCCATAAATCCTATCAGAAAAATGCGGTCGGTCACAATTTTTGCGCGCTATTTTACCAAAATTTTCTGCGACGATGTTGCGCCATTTTCGCCAGTCATGCGCACGATGTAAAGTCCTGAATGACAAGCAATTGTACCATTCACATTGCTGTATTGTGCCACCAATTGTCCCACGGTATCAAAAATTTCCAATCGTGCAACGGGCTGTTCGCCAACAATCTGAATTTCGCCTTTTTCGTTCGAGAAAAGCGTTGCAATTGGTTCATTTTCAACGGTTTGCAACGCCGAAGCATCGCCCCACTGCTCTATCAGCCACGAAACGCGCTGATTGAGCAGATTTTTAAATTCCGCCTTTTTCGACACCACATCTACCGTGCCATAACTTGGCCAACGCTTGTAATCGGCAACGGCCGCAGAGGCTATCTGATCGCAAAAATCGTCGATAAAAGTTGTGAGCGAACCGTACTGACTGCCCTTGAATTGCAGCCAAAATTCACGCACTTTTGTCTGAAAATTAGTGAATTTCGCCATCTCTTCAATCCAACTCTGTCCGTATGGCGGATCGAGGTAGCAGAATTGATTTGTGCTACCGCTGTACAAACGGCGGAAAGTGTTTCCGAAGTCCCAAACGGGTCCGAAAAACCACTTTTCGGCGGTGCCACGCTGCTTGTGCATGTAGCAACTGCCGTGGAACGACTCGGCATTGTCCAAAATTTCCTGCACAAGGTAGAACCGCACCAACTCGTCGAGGTCGACCAGCGATTCCCATGTGGTAGAACTCTTGTCGCTTTCGTAGATGGCGCTGTTGATGGCGTTCATTTGCGCAGTTAGGTAGTCGCTCTGCGCTGTCGAGAGCGTTTCGGGCGATTTGTAGGTGAACCAAATGGTGTTGCCGTTGCCTTCGGTGATGGTTACGTGCGGATCGGTGTCGTAGTTGTCGATCTCAATAATCCAGCCGCCAGTAATCTCTTCAGCGTCGGTGGCGAGGTCGTTTTGCTCGGTGATATTCACACGTTTTTTTGCCACACGAATATTTTCGGTGAGCATGTAAAGTCCAATATAATCGCCATTCAACACCACTTCCACGGGGCGTTGTTCGGGCGTCCAAGCCATGCCCAAGCGACGGCTCAACTCAAAACCGACCGTGTTGCGCAGAAACGCCAATTCATCGTCGGCATGCGCCAAAAGCACAAAATGTTTGCTCGAGTTCATGCCCATGAGCGGCTGTTTGTCGGTCAATTTCAGGCGATACGGCTTTTTGTCGAATCCGCTCCATGTGTAGTTGCCGCGCCCACGAATTTCGAGCGTCAGCGGACTTGACTTCGAACCAATCGATTCATAACCTGCAAGTCCCAGATTATCAAGATAATAGGTTGCCGAAACATAGATCTCTTTCGAGGTGATTTCAGCGCCGCCATCGGTGTTGATGAAAAGCACAGGCAGCGTGCCAGAATAGGTCGTTTCGCCAAACGTTTGCCATTCGCCTTGCGCCCAGTTGTCGCTCGACGACGGCACAAAAATACCGCTTGGAATCATGGCAGCGTCGGTTGTGGCAGTGCGTTTTTCGCCAAGCGTGTTGCTGATGTAGTTTTTCACATCGCTGAATGTGGAGTCGATTCGCCCGTCGGGCAACGAAGTCTCGGCAAAAGTGTAGCGATAGAGGTCGCCAACGCTCGCATCGAACGTAATTTCCCACTGATCGCCATCGGCACGAGTCATGCTGCGCACGTAGGTTTCGGTGCGCGTGTCGCTGCCATAGACAAATTTCACTTGCGAATAGTTCGTGAGCGAATTGTCAAAATAAAAAGTTCCTTTCGGGATCTCTAATGCACTGATTGTCAGGCAAATAAACAATGCACTGACTGCAAATACCAATTTTTTCATTTTTTTGCCTATTTTTTAATAAATTCAGAAACAATTTTCAAAACTTGCGCTTTGGCTTCGTCGAGGTTGTCGTTCACCACAATCGTGTCGAATTGCGGAGCGAACTGCAGTTCCCATGCGGCTTTGGCGATGCGCTGCTCTATCATTTCGGGCGAATCGGTTGCGCGCTGTTGCAGGCGGCGGCGCAGTTCGTCAATCGATGGCGGCTGCACAAAAATGGCCAGCGCCTGCTCGCCATACTGCCGTTTGATGCTCAATCCGCCCTTCACATCGACATCGAAAAGCATGGTGGCGCCAGTGGCGAGTTTGGTGTCGACCTCGCTGCGCAATGTGCCGTAGAAACAGTCGGTGTAGACCTCTTCGTACTCTACAAAGGCATTTTCAGCGATTTTTTTGCGAAATTCGTCACTCGAAATAAAGAAATAATCCACACCGTCCTGCTCTTTGCCGCGCGGTTTGCGGCTTGTGGCCGAAACGGAAAAAGCGAATTTTTGCTGACAATTTTCTATCAGATAATGCACCAAAGTGCTTTTGCCGCTGCCCGAAGGCGCACAAAAAATTACAATTTTACCTTGCATAACCGTCTGATTTACAAAACATTAAGCACTTGTTCTTTGATTTGCTCCAATTCGTCTTTCATTTTCACGACAATTATTTGCATTTCGCTTTGGTTCGATTTGGAGCCGAGCGTGTTTATTTCGCGCCCCATTTCTTGTGCGATGAAACCGAGTTTTTTGCCAGCGGCATGCTCGGTTTGCATGGTCTCGGCAAAGTATTTCAAGTGATTGCGCAACCGCACTTTTTCCTCGTTTATGTCGAGTTTTTCGATGTAGAAAATCATCTCCTGCTCGAAACGGTTGCGGTCGATGTCAATTTTTTTGTCGTTCGAAAGGTCCTGCAGCGACTTTTCGATGTTGTCGCGAATTTTCTGCACTCTGCCCTTCTCGAACGGCTCCACTTCGACCAACAGTGCGCCGATGCGTTCCAATTTTTTGTCGAACATCTGCTGCAGCGCGCGCCCCTCCTGCGTGCGGAAAGCGGTGAGTTGATCCAGAGCCGCCAACACGACTTTTTGCACGGCTTGCCACTCGTCGTCGCTGGTGGTGGCATTGTCGGTTTTCAGTGCGTCGGGCAGTTTCATGATGGTGTCGAGAATGTTTTCAGGCATTGCAATGTGCAGATTATCAGCCACTTGCTGCAGTTGTTGATAGTAATTTGCCACCACGGCTTGATTGATGAGCGTTCCAGACGCGCCTTTTTCCTCGACGGTGAGTGTGAAATCAACTTTGCCGCGCTCCAATTGTTGCGTCACTAAATTTCTGATTTCCAACTCCTTATCGCGATAGACTGCCGCAATACGCGCGTTGATGTCCATCTGTTTGCTGTTGAGCGATTTCACCTCGACGGTGATTTTTCTGTTGGCATATTCGCAAGAAGCCTTGCCGTAGCCAGTCATTGAAAGTAACATATTTTTTTGAATTTCTGGTTTCTAATTATCCATTTGAAAATTTGAAGATTTGAAGATTGTGGTGCGGTGA
>CAVHRT010000098.1:0-6223 GCA_963638355.1 Flexilinea sp.
TGGCGTAACAGGTGCTAATACTAATAACAAAGATGCAACGATTAGTACTACACAATCTGAATGGATGGCATTTACGGTGGTTGGTAACGAAACGGAGTTTCAGCTGAAAAATAGTGCTGGAAATTATGTTGTTGTATATGATGGCAAGTTCCAACTTGTTAGTGATCTAACTTCTGTTAGTTATGGTACTACAAAGTTTTCTTTTGTCGATAGTACAAGTTATTTTATAGGAACAATCGGTACTACAAAATATTGTCTTTTTTGTAATAGTACATTTTATCGTCCGTATAAAGTAAGTAATATAGGGACTTATACCCAATTCTTTATCTACAAGGAGGCTTCTACCGCAAACTACATCTCCTCTTGTTGTAGCGACCCAGCGGTGGTAACCATTACACCTGCAAGTACCCTTATAAGTCTCGATGCAAACGATAGGGCTACTACATCGGTTGTGGTTAGCCAAACTGGCGGCTCGAATGGCATGTGGAGTTACAGCGTGAACCCTGCTACTGCCACATTCGATGGCACAACCTTTACAGCCACGGCTGTTGGTAACTATACGGTTACTGCTACCTATACAAAAAATTGTAACAAGAGTGCTTCTGCCACCATTCGTGTGCAATCCACACCTACAATAGTAATCACGCAAGTGGCTAATCCTGTGGCAATTGCAGTGAATTGTGGCGAAACCGCAGACAATAACTCATCGGCAAAAATTAGTGGTTATGGTCTGAAAGGTGACATTACGGTTACTGTTGGTTCTGTAACTGGCAATGGCTCTATTACCGTATCTAGCACGGGCGATTCGTATGGCACGAGTGCCACATTCAAACAAACGAACGGAAAGGTTGCCGAAACACCCATATATATAAGGGTGTCGGCCGATGCTCAAAAGGGCAATCCTATCTCTGCTCTTCTTACCTTTACTAGTTCAAATGCTACAAGCCAAACCCTTACGGTGAATGCCACGGTAACGTGCCAGCAATATACGCTTACATTCGATGCCAACGGCGGCAGCAATGCGCCAGCCGCACAAAAGTGCTATGGCGGCAGCCCCGTAACTCTGCCCGACCAAGGCAGCATGACCGCGCCTACCAACAAGGTGTTTGTGGGCTGGAGTACAGACAAAAATGCCACCACGGCACTTGCCTCGTACACAATGCCTACTGAAGATGACGTACTTTACGCCATTTGGCGCGCGGCCAACTACCAGATTGCGTGCGACGATGTAACTCTTACTACGCAAGCAGGTAACCAAGCCGCCCAAACCGTTACGGTAACGCTCACCGACCAGACCGATTACACGGCTAGTGCGGTAAGTGGCAAAAACAAAGACATGTTTACTGCAAATGGTAGCGGCAGCAGCCTTAATGTTACGTTTAATCCGCCCGCAGGCACAGCCGCAGGCACTTATACCGCCCAAGTTACCCTTACGGGTGCTCTTGGTGGCTCTTGCACCGTTACCCTCACTGGTATAGTGAATTCGCTGGCGGTGATAGAATGGGCTTCTGTCTCTTACTGTTATGAGAGTAAGGCAAATCTTGCAATAAATCTTAATGATTACCTCTACAAAGATGGATCGGCCATTACTTCTAATACGGATGATTTCAGCAATAATTTAACGCTTCTTGATGAAACAACAGGAACCAATATAAGTTTTGGCTCTACAGAAAGTGCATTGGCTACCATTAGCGATGGCGTGCCAACTGTTACTGTTAATTATGGTAAATTGACCCTCGGTCACACCTATCGCTTGACCTTTAACAATGCGGCTGGCTTAACCGACGCTACTGGCTTGCAGTACGCCAACGCCACTTGTGAGTTTACCATTAAAAACTGCAGCACGGTAACTATGCTGCCACCTTGCCCCGTTACTACCACGGGCTTCACCGCCAAGTGGGACAACACTGGCTGCACCGGTACGCAGACACTGAGTGTGTATCAGAAGAGCCAAACCGAAATACTTTCGGCAGTGATGCCATCGAAAGGTAGTACAAATCTGAATCAATGGAAAACATACACCAATGACTACACAGATAAATGGTTTTACTTCCTTAATAAAGGTAGTCTAACAAAAGATTCCCATGGTGTTATGCTTAACAAATCTAGCACTGATGTGTATGTCTATACACCACAACTTGGAAAAATGAACTCCAGCGTAACCATCGATGCAAATACCGAATTGGAAGTTACTGTTGTGGCGTATAGTAGTACGAACATCAAAAAATTAGGGTGTTTTGCACTCGATGGCGAACCAACCAGCACAACGGGTACAACCGAAGGCTATGCCGTTAATTTTAATGGCACAAGTGCTACAAGTTGGACTTCTGATGTGTTGAATGCGACAGAAACCACATTTAGTTTTACTCTATCGGGTGTAACCAGTACTACGCGTTTGGCGTTTCATGTGGCAAATTATGCCAGTAGTAAAGATTTGTATCTAACCTCCGTCACCATCAAAACCCTGTCGAAATCGAATGCGAAAGATATTTCGGTAGATTGTTCGGCTAAAGAGGCGGCGGTTACCGGCCTCACCGCGGGTCAGACCTACTACTACACGCTTGGTAATGGCACGGAGCAGAAGGTAACCACGCGCAGTGGTGAGCCGGAGTTGGCATTCGACCTTGGCAAGCTCAACATTCAGAGCACCGATGGCGTGTGTGCCACGGGCGTGGTAGATGTGGTTGGCGAGAATGTCTCGGCCTGCGATGTGAATGTTTCGCTTGCTGGCACAAATAAAGAGATGTTCACGCTCGACACCAGCAACCTCACCTACGATGTAACCACTGGTACGGTGGGCGGCAGCGTGTCGGTAGAGTTCTGCCCAGGCACGGAGCGCGGTACAAAAACTGCCACGCTCACCATCACTGCCGGCAGCGTAACCAACACCATCGACATCGAGGGTACCTCGTGCAGCAGCTTCAGCCCAAGCAGCACCACCGTAGGCTCCACCTACGCCGTAGCCAACCTCGGCACCACCATGAGCGGCACCGTGAGTGTGACGGATCTTGGCAAGGAAGGCGAGAATATACTGACCAACCCAGGGTTTGAAACCGACGCTACTACTGGTTGGACAACCTCGTGGACAAGTGTGCTTACTGTGGCGCAATCGTCGACGAAAAAACATAGTGGCAGTTATTCGTTGTATGCGTCTAATAGCGGAAAAAGTCGCACACTAGATGGTTACACGGTGTCGTGTCTGTATAGCAATCAGGTAACGCTCGATGGCGACTACACACTCTCGTTCTATGTCTATTTGCCTAAAAAAGGACAAAAAGATGAATTTTGCTTTGGATTGGTTGATACTGACAATAAGGTAATAGTAACAGAATATAGTGGCGAGATTAAAGATGTAGATCAGTGGGTGTTGGTTAAAGCACAATTCAGCGGACTGTCGGGTAATGGTATTGTCGTTATCGGTCGTCGTACCACTGGCACTGATCCATTCTATATCGACGATGTTTCGCTGTGCAAAACCAGCTCTGGCGGTACGCAAACTATAGACTTCAGCGGCTCTTCGGCTACTATGGGTAACCTTTGGCCAGGACATAGTTACTCGTATACCCTTAAGAATAATGATTCTGGTTGCGAATATGGTCCATTCACATTCACAACTGTAGATTCTGCCATGACGCCCGCCATCGATGTAGAAACGCCAATTACCATCAGTTGCCAAGCGGGCAAAACTGCTACGAGCATGGTATTGGTAGAGACGACTTGGATAATTAGTAATGTGGAGATAATTAAACCAAATGACAACGCTTGTGGTAAGTTCTCGCTTAGCACAACATCGGTACAGTCTGCTGGCGGTTCGGTCTTGGTTACCTTCACACCTGGTGCCGATGTGGCTGGCACGGTTATCAAATGCACGCTAACACTTTCGGGCACAGGTAGCACCGGCGATGGCAGTACTACTGTAAGCAAAACGGTTGAACTCAATGGCGTGGTTGCGGCAGGTGCCGATCCTTCGACTCCAATGATCGAGGTGGTCGACATCGACACTACCATGATGGCCGTGGAGCACAACATTGCAGGCGTCGATAGCGTGGAGATTAAGTTGAGCCGCGAAAAAAATCCTTCAGAAGTGAAGAAGAATGTAGGTTGCGAACTCTTTTTCTCGAAATACTACGAGGCTTCGCGCGATGTTAAACTGTGGGCAATCTACAATCCAACCGATACCATCATCAGTCTAAAAGATACCTATGTTTGGATAGGAACTGAAGAGTGGCGCCCGAAATATACGCTCTGCGATTTGCAGCACTTGGGTGGATTTGAGAAGGGTAAGATCTATCCTCAAGAAGAGATTATAGTCTATGGCTCCGACGGCTGGGGCAAAGTGCTGACTTGCGCTGCTACCAAAGCCGATATGAGTAGCTGGTACGGCATGGATCCGCAGGGTACTTCGGCGCTCTCGTTCGATGGTAACGATGCTCTTACGCTGGTGCGTGCCGAAACTAACGAACGATACACAGGTAAAACTTACCGAACGAACGAATTTAAGCAATACAAGTACAAAATTGATGGTCGCGATACCACATTCAACTGGCGCTACATTGTGATGCCATGCTATCATAAAGATACTACTGCAGAAGGTGTAGTGAAACCAACCAAAATTTTATCAGGCGATTCGGTTCGTTTCCAGATGCTCGACCTGATAGGCGCACGCAAGTCGTCGAACCAACCTGATAACTCGAAATGTAAACAGCCGCAGTTCAATGAGAACGATGGTGGCGACGAAAAAGGTTGGGTTTCGAAGACAGGTAAAGACATGAATGGTAAGGACTATGAAAATAAGGATGGCGAATACGATGTGCTTTCGACCAACCGCTGTCTGTTGGTGCGCTCTAAAGAGGTGAAAGCAGGCTCGGCTGCCATCACCAAAAACCAAGGCGATTTCTACACACTTGGCACCGAATGGCAGGGTGCGTATGTTCCTATGGAGACGAAATCTGAGGACGAAATTGAAACATCGTGCGACAACTTCTCGTATGCTGGCGGTTTCGACTATTCTAGTTACTATAGCGCATATACTTCGCTGTCAAACGATGAGTACCATTTTGGTTTGCAACTTGTCGACTCTACCTACAAAACTACCGATTTCAAGTCACTCACCGACTATACTTGTCAAAAACTGCTCATCGAGTGCGTGGTTTACGATACCATTGGTGGCATTGGCGTGCGTACGGTAAAAGCCTCTACCGAATACAAAGTGCCTATCATCGTAAACAAAGTTACTACCACCGCAGATGGGACAATTTTCAAATACACTCCTGATACTTGCAAAGATTGCGATGTCGTGATTTTGGCAAATAAGAGATTATCGCATAATGACGATAGTCAGCGGCATCAGTTCCGCGATATGAAAGTGTTCCCAGGTGGCAATTTCTACATAGGTAATGGGCAAAGTTTCAGCCTGCGCAACCTCGAGATGCAAGCCAAAAACGATACTGTGTCGTATGCCAAAATCGATGGTACACTCACCGTCACTGGCGATTTGGTTCACGAAAAACGTATCGACTCTAAAAACTGGTACTGTTTCTCGCTACCATACAAATGCAACCTTGCCACTGTTCGCCAACTGAATGGCAAGAGCCTTGGCGAATACAACAAAGATTGGTGGATTCAGTACTACGATGGTGCCGAACGTGCCGAAAAAGGTACTTGGAACGAGGCTGGCACAGGCTACAATGGCGCAAGTTATTGGAAAACTTTTGCTGGCACCGAAACACTCGAGGCCAATGTGGCATATCTGATTGGTATTGGAGGAATAAACGAAAATACAGTCCGTTACAAGACCATCTATTTCCCGCCAAGTGCACAAGGAGGTACTTATACCGAAAATAGCGATGATGTAAAACCGGTTGCTGTCGAGGCGCATGTTGGTGCTTCGGTAACGAATGGTCACGAAAACGACCGTGGTTGGAACTTCATTGGTCATCCGTATATCTCCATTTTCAACCAGTCTGGTAACAACAATGGCGTGAATAGTACCGATAAGTTGTACTTTGGTCATTGGAATGGAACAGATTACGACACCAAGAGCAAAATTTATGTGAATGTGCCAGATGGTAAAGGAAAATATGTTCAGAACGAGGCTTCGTCAATTCAGTTGTACCCATTCAAAGGCTACTTCATTCAAGTGGCTGGCGAGGCAGATACAACCCTCGAATTTGCTAAAGGTCAACGCGTACTCCAAGTAGCCGAAGCACCTTCGAGCGAACTG
>CAVHRT010000099.1:0-6180 GCA_963638355.1 Flexilinea sp.
ATCGAAAGGGCATAAAATTGTGCCGTCGGCGCCCATGGTGGTGAAAGACGACCCCACACTGATGTTTACCAACGCTGGCATGAACCAGTGGAAAAACATCATTCTCGGCAACGACCCAATAGTCTATCCGCGCATCGCTGACTCGCAAAAATGCTTGCGCGTGAGCGGAAAACACAACGACCTCGAAGAGGTTGGGCACGACACCTATCACCACACCATGTTCGAAATGCTCGGCAACTGGTCGTTTGGCGACTATTTCAAAGCCGAAGCCATTGCGTGGGCGTGGGAATATCTGACCGAAGTGCTGAAATTGGACAAAGATCGCCTGTATGTTACCGTGTTCGAAGGCGCTGAAGCCGAAGGACTCGGTCGCGACGACGAAGCCGCCGACATCTGGGCAAAATATATCGATCGCAGCCGCATCATCAACGGCAACAAGCACGATAATTTCTGGGAGATGGGCGACACGGGTCCGTGCGGTCCATGCAGCGAAATTCACATCGACCTGCGCCCCGACGAAGAGCGCAAAAAAATCGACGGCAAAGAGTTGGTGAACAAGGACAACCCGCAAGTAATTGAGATTTGGAACAATGTATTCATGCAATACAACCGCAAAGCCGATGGTTCGCTCGAACCACTGCCCAAGCGCGTAATCGACACTGGCATGGGTTTCGAACGTTTGTGCATGGCCGTGCAAGGCAAACGCTCGAACTACGACACCGACGTGTTCCAACCACTGCTGAAAGCCGTTGGCAGCGTGTGCAACTGCACCTACGGGAAAGATGAAAAAACCGACATTGCCATGCGCGTGATTGCCGACCACATTCGCACCATCGCATTTGCCATAACCGACGGACAGTTGCCAAGCAATGCCAAAGCAGGCTACGTGATTCGCCGCATTTTGCGCCGCGCCGTGCGCTACGGTTACACATTCCTCGGACAGAAATCGGCGTTCATGTACAAACTCATTCCCGCCCTCATCGACAACATGGGCGAGGCTTATCCCGAGCTGAAACATCAGCAAACGCTCATCGAAAAAGTGGTGAAAGAGGAGGAAGATGCTTTCCTGCGCACGCTCGAAACAGGCATGCGACTGCTCGACCGCGTGATGGACGACGCCAAACGCGCTGGTCGCACCGAGATCAGCGGCGTCGACGCATTCACGCTGTACGATACCTACGGATTTCCGCTCGATCTCACCGAATTGATTCTGAAAGAGAACGGTCTGACGCTGAATCATGCCGATTTCGATGCTGAAATGCAAAAACAGAAGGCTCGCGCTCGCAACGCTGCAGCCGTCGAAACGGGCGACTGGATCACACTGCGCGAAGGCGAAACCGAATTTGTAGGCTACGATATGCTGTCGTGCGAGGCACACATTCTGCGCTATCGCAAAATGGCGACCAAAGGCAAAGAGTATTACCAGATAGTGCTCGACAAAACGCCATTCTACGCCGAGATGGGCGGTCAAGTTGGCGACACAGGCGCCATCACAGCCAACGGCATCAGCACAGCCATAACCGACACCAAGCGCGAAAACAATCTGCCCGTGCATATTGCCGCCACGCTGCCAGCCGACCCGCAAGCCACATTCACGGCACAAGTAGACGAGGAGCGCCGTCACGCCATCGAGGCCAACCACACCGCCACGCACCTGCTGCACGAGGCATTGCGCAATCTGCTCGGCACACATGTGGAGCAAAAAGGTTCGTATGTGTCGCCCGATGCACTGCGATTCGACTTCTCGCACTTCCAAAAAGTAACACCAGCCGAACTGCGCCAAGTGGAACACGCTGTGAACAAGAAAATCCGCGAAAATATCGCCCTCGACGAGCACCGCAATGTGCCGATAGCCGAGGCAAAAGCCATGGGAGCGATGGCTCTGTTTGGCGAAAAATATGGCGACAAAGTGCGCGTCATTCGCTATGGTTCGTCCATTGAGCTGTGCGGCGGCACACACGCCAAATCTACAGGCAACATCGGCATGGTACGCATCATTGGCGAAAGTTCGATAGCCGCTGGCATACGCCGCATAGAGGCGATAACTGGCACTGCCGTCGAGAAGATGCTCGACACCACGCAAGATCTGCAAAATGCCCTGCGCGAACTGTTCAACAACACGCCCGACATTGTGGCATCGGTTCAGAAATCGATTGAAGAGAATGGCGCGCTGCACAAAAAGATTGAGGATTTCATGCGCGAACGTGCCGAGCAGATGCGCGAACGGCTGCTCAATCATGCCGAGGAGATAAATGGTGTGAAAGTGATTCGCTATTGCGGCGATGCTTCGCCTGAGCTATTCAAGAGCATCATTCCGCACTTCAAAGGTCGCTTTGCCGATGTCAAGTTCCTGTTTGTGGCTGGCACCGTTTACGAAGGCAAACCCAACCTGACCATTTTCTTGAGTCAGCCTATGGTCGACGCGGGCTACAATGCAGGCAACATGGTGCGTGAGGCGGCCAAGTGCATACAAGGCGGCGGCGGCGGACAGCCTTTCATGGCCACGGCGGGCGGTAAGAACCCCGCTGGCATCAACGACGCTATCGAGAAGGTGATCTCTGCACTTTAACTACAACAACAGACCAAAACCATGGAACTCGAATCAAACAGCTACGCAGCGGCACTCGAAAAGAGCAAACAGATAGAGGCCGACATTGCCGTAAATCCAACAAAATACCGCGTACTCACAGGCGATCGTCCGACGGGTCGACTGCACATCGGACACTATTTTGGCTCGCTGCAAAACCGCGTACGCCTATCGAAACTTGGCGTGCCAACGATGATCTTAATTGCTGATTATCAGGTACTTACCGACCACGACGCCTATCAGGAAATCAGCCAAAACACCAAGCAACTCGTAATCGACTACTTGGCGGCAGGCATCGAGCCGAGCGAAAATGTGCTGATCTATCCGCATAGTTATGTGCCTGAAGCCAACCAGCTGATGGTGCCGTTTCTCACGCTCGTTTCGAACGCCGAACTGAGCCGCAATCCGACGGTGAAAGAGGAGATTCAGGCGGCTGGACTCAAGAGCGTGAACGCTGGCATGTACACTTACCCTGTACATCAAGCGGTGGACATTCTATTCTGCAAAGGCAATGTGGTTCCCGTGGGCAAAGACCAACTGCCGCACCTCGAGATGACGCGCCTCATCGCTCGCCGTTTCAACGAAAAATTCTGCCACGACACCGCGCCAGTCTTCCCCGAACCATACGCGCTGCTCAGCAAGACGCCGAGCATCATGGGACTCGATGGCACGCAAAAGATGAGCAAAAGTCGCGGCAACGCCATCATGCTCAGTGCCAGCGAGGACGAGACCGCAGCACTCATCAAAAAGGCCAAGACCGATCCCGAACGCCACATCACCTACGATCCCGAAAATCGTCCCGAAGTGGCGAACCTGCTGATGCTCATTTCGCTCTGTACGGGCGAAGAGCCGCAAACCATAGCCGAACACATTGGCGATGGCGGCGGCGGCATGCTCAAACGCCTGCTCACCGAGGCACTGAACGAGGAACTGCGTCCACTGCGCGAACGCCGCAAACAACTCGAAGCACAGCCCGACTACATTCGCCAAGTGCTGATGGACGGAGCTACACGCGCTCGCGCCATTGCGGCACAAACCCTCGACGAAGTGCGCACCGCAATGAATATGCGAATTTAGTTTGGAAAGTTCGTAAAGTAAAAAGTAGGGACGCGGCATGCCACGTTCCTGCTTATTTTTTCAACATTCTTGAAATACGCGGTTCGATAAGCTCACCGCCCTTCTACCCTATTCGGTTTTCCCCAATTTTTCCTTGAGCGATTGAATTTCGTCATCAGATAGGCCGCACTCTTTCAGATATTTGATAGCGGCATTTTGCAGTGTTGGGCCTTGCAAATTCACTTGGTAAAAGCCCAATCCCGCCCAATCGATGTTCGACACATCTATCGTGTTCCAATCGATGGCAGTGTAGTTTTGCAGCGCCTCCTCGTTGCACATGAGCCAAATCATGCGGTCGATGGAGAGCGACTGGCGCAGTTGGTACGATTCACCTCGGTCCTCAATCTTGTAAAAATTGATCATCGTCAGCATGTAGTCGCGGCGCAACTCCTCCACATCTGCGCCCATCAGTGCCTCGAGCAGCATCGACACAAAGCCGCAGCGATCTTTGCCCTCGTTGCAATGAATGAGATACGGTGGTTCGTGAGCAATGATGAACCGCGCGGCTGCTCCAAGTCGCGTCTTGAAATCGTCGCAAAAAGTGTTTGCCATCATGCCACAAGCGATGGTTTGCCCGTTGGCGTAGAGGCTCGGACAGTACGACGACGCATAGCCGTCCGATGCCATGTAGACAGCCAATTTTTCGGGTGTATCGGCCAAATCAATCTCAGTTTTGATGCCCACAACGCGCGCCAGACTATCAGCCACGCTGTAGCGACCAGCGTTGTTCACACAATTTAGCGGATTGCTGCTGCGATAGAGCACTCCAGACGCAATGCCCGTGGTCGCTACCATGCGAAAATTGGCGTATTCTTCGGCAGTTTCGCCAGCCTGCCGCCCCGTTTGGTACACCGACCGCATCAAATCGTAGGTTGCGCGATAACCGCCTTTCTTCGAGATTTTCATGGCTACACTATCGCCCACATTTCCACCAATATAATGGTGAAAATCGCCATTGAGCATGGCAAAACCGTAATCGTCGCCGCGGGCGTTGTAATCCACATACGATGGACCGAGTATCGCCACCTCGTTGAACGAGCTCACATACGGCACATTGTGCAACACGAGCGTGTCGCCGAGGGTCACCTCCATCAGGTCGGCATAGTCGAAGCCAGCAGCGGCCATGTCGGCAGGCGTGAAACTCGGGATGGGTTGTCCGTAGCCATTCACCGCCACTATCACGCCCGATATTTTGCCCTGCTCCACCGCTTCCACCTCGTTGGGTTGCTGCTTGTGGCAGGAGGAGAAAATTGCTGCAAAAGCGAGAATTTGAAAAATAAAACAAAGCCTTTTCATAAACCATACAATTTGCCGCAAAGATACTCTTTTTACAACAAAATTTTGTTAGTGAAAGAAAAATTGCTAACTTTGCGCTGAAATAAAGCCACGAATGCGTGGCGACATAACAAAATAGCGTTTGCTATTTGTTCTATTCACATTGAAATGTAGGAAGTTTCAAAACATAGGAACAAGAGCAAGTCAAAGCAAGCGTCCGCATTATGCGGGCGTGACTTGTGTTCCTATAGGCTTTTCCTACAGCCCCAATGTGAGCAAGTTATGCTCGCATTTTTTTTGTTTAACTAAATAATAATCACAATGAAAAAGAAACTACTATTTCTATCTGTCGCAATAATTGCAACAGTAGCGGCAAGCGCAGCCGAAAAAGTGTATTACCAAATCTACAGAGTAGAACCCTTCACAGAGGGAACAAAAATTGAAAATGGTAGAGTGTTTTACGAAGATGCCAACTGCGAAATCAGTTACAACTTTTGGGATAAAAATGGAGATGCAGGTTTTACATTCACAAACAAAACAGACAAATTCATCACGCTCGACCTTGCAAAAACATTTTTCGTGAAAAACGGTTACTCCTATTCTTACTTTCTGAACCGTGTTACAAGCAACTCATCCTCTGGGAACATTGTAACAACGGACTCCAAGCAAGCAGAGTTGGCAGGAGTGGCAAATGCATTATTACTTGCTACCGACATAGCAAGCGCATCGATGGGCGGCAATGTGTATTCTCGCAACACAATATCTGCGCCGCAGACCGTGACGACAAAGTCGCAGTCTATATCGTACTACGAACAACCAACAATAACAATACCAGCGAAATGTAAAGTCTGGATTAGCGAGTATTGTATAGCAGAAAATGTATGGTGGGATTGCGAAACAGATTTATTTCCAAAGAAAAAAGAAGTAAAAACAGTAACCTACACAAGAGAGAACTCGCCATTTTGGTTTGGCAATATCATTACCTATAGAGTTAATGATGGAGCAGACATTATCGTAAAAAGCCATTTCTATGTAAAGAGCATAACCAACACGCTCTTTGATTTAGTTCGTGAATATACCAACAAAAGTACCACTTGTCCTGGCAAGTATGCCACTCAAAGCAGGTATCTATTTACAGAAACTTACAGAGATGGATTCTATGTAAATTACACCTCTGAAATTAAATTCTATTAGTCTCAAAG
>CAVHRT010000100.1:0-6059 GCA_963638355.1 Flexilinea sp.
GAACGGGACGCTCGTTGCTGCAAATGACCTTCGACCGTTTTCGCGGCATTGTACCGACAGAAAACATCTACATCGTGTCGAACCGCACCTACCGCGACCTGATTCTGGAGCAACTGCCCGACCTGAAACCCGAACAGGTGCTGCTGGAGCCACTGCGGCGCAACACCGCCCCGTGCATCGCCTATGCCGTCTACAAAATTAAAGCGCAAACCCGCGATGCCAACATCATTGTGGTACCAAGCGACCACCTGATAACGCGCGAAGACATCTTCCGCCAGATGTTGCCCGAATGCTTCACCTTCATCGCCAACAACGACGCGTTGCTCACCCTTGGCATGCGCCCCACGCGTCCCGAAACGGGCTACGGCTACATTCAAGTGGCGAAAGGCGGCGGACTGCTGCGCAAAGTGAAGACTTTCACCGAAAAGCCAAATCTCGAAATGGCCAAAATCTTCGTCGATAGCGGTGAATTTTACTGGAATTCAGGCATGTTCCTGTGGAATTTGGACACCATCGTCCGCGCTTTCGAGATGCATCTGCCCGAGGTAGCCGCCATTTTCGAGGCGGGGCGCAACGACTACAACACCGAGCGCGAACAAGATTTCATAGAACAAGCCTACGCTACTTGCCCCAACATCAGCATCGACTACGGCATAATGGAGAAGGCGCAAAATGTGTACGTGCGCATGGCCGATTTCGGCTGGAGCGACCTCGGCACATGGAATTCGCTCTACGAACTGGCCGACAAAAACGATGACGGCAACGCCACGCTCCACGGACAAACGCTCGCCTACGACAGCCACAACAACCTGACCGTCGTACCCGACAACAAACTGGTAGTGCTGCAAGACCTCGATGGCTACCTTGTGGCAGAAGAAGACAATGTGCTGCTCATCTGCAAAAAAGACGACGAAGCCAAAATGCGCCAATTCGTGAACGACGCCAAAACCAAAGGCGAAGAGTTTGTATAAATTAGGAATTAGGAGTGAGGAGTGAGAAATTTTCAGTGAGCAGTTAGAAGTGAGTAGTGAGTAGTGTTCGCGCCCCAAAAAAGACAGTACACAATCTTCAAATTTTCAAATCTTCAAATAGACAATAGGAAAACCGCAGAACCACGACCAACTGCACTGCCGCGACTTTATAAACTTTATAGACTTTATAAACTTTCAGACTATTTATATGTTCAAATTCGTATTTGTTCGCACACCCAAGCCACGCCAATTTCACCACGTGCCAATCTACTGGAACGAGGAGGAAGAGGCACGCAAAGAGCGCGACGAACGCGTCAGGCGCAAACTCGGGCAGACCGACCCCAACGAGCCATTCAAAAGTAGCATCAAACGAGGATCGTTCCGCCGCAAGGACTATGACGCACCAAGCGAAACCAGCGACATGCGCACCGAACGCCGCCGCTCGAACATTCGCCTCGCCTGCATCGCCCTGCTGCTGCTCGCCCTCGCCTTTTGGATGATGATGACGATTTAAGAATTAGGAATTAGAAGTGAGGAGTGAGGAATTTTTCAATTGACAATTGATAATTGACAATTGATAATTGACAATTGATAATTAGGCGGTTCGACAGGCTCACTGCCCGTAATCTTCAAATTTTCAAATGAATAATTGAAAACAGCGCGAAGCGCGAGAAACGACTAGAAACTTAGAAACTTTTCAAACCAGAAGAAATCTAGAAACCTTACCTCACAGACTCTGACTAAAGCGTTAAACTCGTCAACTTATCAACTCATAAACTCATCAACTAAAAGACATGGACATCATTCGCCTACTACCCGACGCTGTAGCAAACCAGATAGCCGCTGGTGAGGTCATTCAACGCCCCGCCTCGGTCATCAAAGAGTTGATGGAAAACGCCATCGACGCAGGCGCTACGCACATTCAGGTGGTGGTGAAAAATGCTGGCCGTACCGCCATTCAAGTGGTCGACAACGGCAAAGGCATGAGCGAAACCGATGCCCGCATGGCTTTCGAACGGCACGCCACATCGAAAATAACCGACGCACACGACCTTTTCTCACTCCGAACCATGGGTTTCCGCGGCGAAGCGTTGGCGAGCATTGCCGCCGTGGCCGATGTAGAACTGCGCACCCGTCCGCAAGGTGCCGAAATGGGCACTTTCATCGAAATAGCCGCCTCCACCGTGATGCGCCAAGAGCCAACCGCCTGCCCCGAAGGCACTCAATTTTTGGTAAAAAATCTATTCTTCAATGTGCCAGCGCGCCGCAAATTCCTGAAATCGGACGACACCGAAATGCGCCAAATCATTCAAGAATTTCAACGCATCGTGCTGGTCTACCCCGACATACATTTTGAACTGATCAACGGCACAGAGCCAGTCTACGACCTGCCCGTGGCAAACACCAAACAGCGCATCAACGCCATTTTTGGCAAAAAAACGCGCGATTGGCAACAGCAACTCGTGCCGATCGAGGCGCACACCACACTGGGCAACATCAGCGGATTTGTGGGCAAACCCGAATACGCGCAGAAAAGCGCCAACCAATTTTTCTTCGTCAACGGCCGTTTCATGCGCCACCCCTATTTTCACCGCGCCGTGATGCAGGCCTACGAGCGCATGCTTCAGCCCAACGAAAATCCAGCCTATTTCATCTATTTCGACATGAATCCTGCCGAGATCGATGTGAACATTCACCCGACCAAAACCGAGATAAAATTCGAAAACGAGCGCGACATCTGGAGCATTCTGATGATCTGCGTGAAAGAGTCGCTGGGCAAATTCAACATCATGCCGACTATCGATTTCGATGCCGTGGGGCAAAACGATCTGCCAACCGTAGGACAGCACCCCGATGCGCCGCAACCGCGCGTAGAACTGCATCCAGGCTACAATCCGTTCCACAATGGCGCACCATCGTCCACGTTCAGCCGACCGAAAAACGACAGTTGGCAGCAACTCTACGAACATCAGCACCCACAAACCACACAAACCACTGCGCCCATCGACGCTACCGAAATTGCAGCAAAACCCGATGCCACACTCTTTGCGCACACCGACGAGGTTTCCGACACGCTGTTTTACAAAGGTCGATTTTTGCTCACGCCCGTGAAATCGGGGCTGATGGTGATAGATTGTCGCCGCGCCACCGAACGCATAACATACGAAAATCTGCTGCACCAACTGGAAATGCAACAATGTGCCACGCAGCGCACGCTCTTCCCCGAAACGCTCGAACTGACGGCCGACGACGATGTACTGATGCAGTCGCTGATGCCCGATCTGAAAGCGCTCGGTTTTGAGCTAGAATCACTCGGACAGAATGCCTATTCGGTGAACGGTGTGCCAGCGCTCATCACCGACGAGCCCGATGTGCTGGGCGTGCTTCACGGCATGCTGGCGCGCGCCAAAGAGCAAGATGGCGCACTGCGCACACAACTGTTCGAGCCATTGGCCTACGAGGTGGCGAAATCGGCAGCACGCACCAAACCCATCACCACAATGGGTCAGCAAGAGGCGCAACAACTCATAGCGCAACTTTTCGCCTGCCAAAATCCCAACACCACGCCCGACGGTCGCACCATAGTCAGCATTGTGAGCGATGGCGAAATCGAAAGAAGATTCGGAAATTAATCATCGAGCATTTTCACTCCGTGCAAATTTGCAGTCAGTGAAAATTCCGTAGCCCGCATAAATACGGGCTAATTCTTAATTCAAAATTCTTAATTCTTAATTTTCTGCTACTTAGCAGAAATGTGCAGGTCTTCCGCCCCGCTGATTTCGGTGCTAGTTTCGCCAATCCAGCCGCAAGTTTGGTTCACGGCAGTGTAGACGCGCACGAAATCGATGCACGGCAAATAGACCGACTGCCCAGCCTCGTCCACCGCCCAATCGATGTCGAAACTGACAAGATCGGTAGAGTCGTTGGGGTGATTGTCGGCGTAGCCCCAATCGTAGGCGTAGAGCAGCCAAGTGCCATTTTCTTGATAGCCATTTTTGGGCAAAAGCGTGCCGCTGAAAGTGATGCTATCGCCCAGCCAGAGCGGGAAATAATCTTGCTGATGGAAAGAATTTCGCTCCACATAGCCGCTGCCACCCAGATTATCGGTCCAGCGAATGTAGGTGCTGTCGGTTACGGTTTGCGCATCATCAGGGCGAAAATAGGTTATCTGGTAATGATGTTTGGTGTCGGCATTGTGGTAGGCGCTGCCAGCAAGTTCGTACCAAGGGTCGTCGGGCAGCCCGTTTTTGTTTTGATCCACCGCCACCATCACTATGCCGGGTTCGCTATTGCCCGCTCGTCCGCGCTCGGGGTGTGCGTTACTTGTGGCATAAAAAGCGTTGCCAAGCACCGTAAAATCGCGCTCACCAGCCACATTCGCCACGCTGTGGTCGAATCCAAAGGTAACATAGCCGCCAAATCCGCCCAGCGAAATCAGTCCGCGCGCATTGTTGGCAATGGCATTTTGCGCTTTCAGAGCCATGTCGGCAGCGGAATTCCCAGCATCGTATTGCGGCAGTACATTCACAAACTGCCCTGGCGCAGGTCGATATTCGTAGACCTTGCTGATGTAGCGACTGTAAGCCACCTGCTCCTGCCAAACCACAATTTTGATGTCGTGCGAGACGGGATTTTCCTCATCAATAATGTCGAGATGCAGATAGTAAGTTCCCGTGTCGGCAGCGCAAAAAAGGTAATCGCGCTCGGTGCCGACTACGGAGTCGCGTCCATCGTCCAAGAGCATGGTCCAAACGTACGCATCGCCCGTGTATTCGGGGTGAAGCAGCAATGTGGTCATGCGCTCGATGGAATAGACATCGTCAATTCCAAGACCGACCAGCACGTCTTCTCTCTGACAAGAAATCAGGGAAATGCCGCTAACGAAAGCGACCAGAATCAGTATTTTTTTCAAACTTTTCATCATTCAATAATTCGATGATTCAATGACTCAATAATTGACAAACGTCATGTGCGCTGGAATGTCGCCCGTGCGAATGCTCCAGAGTTTGCGCCCGTTTTTGTCGTAGCAATGCAGCATACCGCTCGACACATAATTTTTTGCGTCGGTCAGGTAAATGTCGCGCGTGTAGGGGTTCACGGCAATTCCGTACGGCACTTTTATGTCGCTCTCGGTGCCATCGGTTATCAGTTGCGACGACACCAGTTGACGCGTCCGCACATCGATGATGCCGTAAGTGATGGCGTTCGATTCGGTTTGATTGCTCCACGCCGTACTGTAGAAATAGAGCGAATCGCCCACAATGTCCATGTCGGAGCAGGCGATGTCGAGCGTATCGATCACCGAAAAAGTTTTGCTGTCGACCACCATCAGGCGCGCTGGAATGTTGGCATAGTCGCCGCGCGATGTCACCCAAAGTCGTCCGTAGCCATCGTGGCGCACGCGATAAAGATTCAATCCGACAGGAATTTTCGCCACCTGCGTCATGCTCTCCAAATCGACGACCGACAGCGTAGAGTCGTAGTTTGGCGCACGATATCCGCCCGAATTTGCCACAAAAATGTAATCGCCAAGAATGTCGAGCTCGTCGGGTTGATAGCCCACCGACACTTGGCGCGTAACCTGCAGCGTGGCAGTATCAATCTCGAAGACTGCACCAAGTTGCGCATCGGGATCGATGGAAACTGGTCCGACATACGACGAAACATAGCCTTTCCCGCCAAAAAAGCGAATAAAACGGCAGTTCGGCACATCGATTTGCCCTATTCGACAACAAGTTTTGGCGTCCATCACCTCCACTTTGTGCGAGCAGTTAATGACAGCATACAATCGGCTGCCATAAATCTGAATATCGTTGCCAACATCGCCAAGTTCCTTCACAGCCGTGGGGTTGCGCTCGGTGTAGATGTTGCGCACATAACGCGCGTTCACCAAATCGACATAATCGATGCTGGCTTTGTTGCTGCCCATATTGCCCTCGTTCAGCAGATAGAGTCCGACGGGTTCGCCCGCTGCAAAATCATTCGCATTGCGCGCCGCGATGGGCAAACTCTCGTAATCGGTAGGGTTGATCACCTCGTCGGTGCGGCAAGATACTCCCCCGACCAAAATAAGAATCAGCAACGATA
>CAVHRT010000101.1:0-5877 GCA_963638355.1 Flexilinea sp.
ATGTATACGCTAATGAACGTTGCAATTTGCCTCGCCATATTTCTTCCGCTGCCAATGGCATTTTTTGCGCGCTATCTGTACAAAAAAAGGCGTGAAATACGTTTTACCCCAATGAACTGCGCAAAATGCGGTGCGACGATGCAGTTTATTCCTGATAATCAGCAAGATAAGTACCTATCGGCAAGCGAAAAAGTAGAAGAAAAACTAAAAAGTATCGATTACGACATTTGGCTCTGCCCAAAATGCCAAAACACGCTGAAATTCCCCTATAAATCGCCACATACCGAATACGAAGTTTGTCCGCAATGCGGCGCTATCACTTTTCACCAAACTAGCGACCGCATAATTATCCAAGCCACGACGCGCCGCGAAGGACAAGGCTGCCGCACATACACTTGCGCCTTTTGCAAACATCAAAAATTGGAAAATTACACCATTCCACGCCAAGAGACGCCCGTGGTGGTAGCAGGCGGCAGAGGCGGGCACTCCATTGGCGGAAGCGGCTTTGGAGGCGGCTTCAGCGGCGGCGGTGGAGCTGGAGGAAGATTCTAAATAATTAGGAATTAGGAGTGAGAAGTGAGGAATTATCTGATTATCCAATTATCCAATTATCTAATTTTCAATTATTCAATTAAATAGCGAAACAACAAACTCCCAATCTTCCCCCTTGGGGGATTGAAGGGGTCTAATCTGAAATTATTAAATACTCAAAACAATGAAAAAAGGAACACTAATTTGGATCGTTTTGGTGGCATTGATTGCCATTGCAGCAATTTGGTGCATCAAAACTTACAACGCACTGGTGGTGGCCGAAGAGAGCGTTACCACCGAATGGGCAAATGTGGAATCGCAGTATCAGCGCAGGCTCGATCTGATTCCGAACCTCGTCTCGACCGTGAAAGGCTATGCCCAACACGAGAGCGCAACGCTGACTGCTGTGGTCGATGCGCGCGCAAAAGCCACGCAAATTACCATCGATGCCGACAACCTGACGCCTGAAAAACTGCAAGCATACCAAGAGGCGCAAGGCGAAGTTGCTAGCGCACTCGGTCGACTGATGGCAATTTCAGAGAGCTATCCCGACCTGAAAGCCAACCAAAACTTTATGAACCTGCAGGAGCAACTCGAGGGCACGGAAAACCGCATTCAAGTTGCGCGCCAAAAGTTCAACACCACAGCGCAGGCTTACAACACCGAGATTCGCCGCTTCCCAACTAGCATTGTGGCTGGCATGTTTGGATTCGACAAAAAATCGTACTTCGAAGCCGACGCTGGTGCCCAAAATGCGCCGAAAGTGGAATTTTAAGAAGCCCCAAGAGTAATTTTACGCTCGAAATAGACTAGCGCTTGTGAATGTGCAAGTGCTAGTTTTTTTTTGACATATCAGACTCAAAAATTAGGACGCACTCGGTGCGTCCCTACAAAACAATTATCGAATTATTGAATCACTGAATGATAGAGTCCATTGCGCTACATTCACTTCTCACTCTTCTTCTCTTTCTTCTCGTAAGCATCGACAATGCGCTGCACGAGTTTGTGGCGCACAATATCTTTTCGGTCGAACTCCACCACAGCAATGCCATCGACATCGCGCAGTACCTCCAGCGCATCGCGCAAGCCCGATTTCTGCATCGGCGGCAGGTCAATCTGCGTCATATCACCAGTCACCACCATCTTGCAATTCAACCCCATGCGCGTTAGAAACATCTTAATCTGCTGAGTAGTAGTGTTTTGCGCCTCGTCGAGAATGACCACGGCGTCGTTCAGCGTGCGACCGCGCATAAAGGCCAACGGTGCAATCTGAATAGTGCCATTGTTCAGATATTCTGCCAATTTTGCAGGCTGAATCATGTCCTGAAGCGCGTCGTAGAGCGGCTGCAGATAAGGATCGATCTTTTCCTTCATGTCGCCAGGCAAAAAACCAAGTTTTTCGCCCGCCTCCACGGCTGGACGACTCAGAATGATGCGTTTCACCTCGCGATTGCGCAACGCACGCACCGCCAACGCAATGGCCGTGTAAGTTTTGCCAGAACCTGCAGGACCGATGGCAAACGAGAGGTCATTCTCGTCGAACGCCTTCACCAAAAGCCGCTGATTTTCGGTGCGCGCAGTGATGTTTTTCCCAGCCACGCCATGAAGAATCAGGTCGTCGGGGCGCACCACTTGCGGATCGCAGCCCTTCGCCAACTCTATCACCTGCTCCTCGTTGAGTGCGCCATTCTGCAGCACAAAATCGGACATTTTCTCAAGAATCTTGCAAAAAATCGCCACCTCGTCATCGCTGCCCGACACCTTGACGGTGCGCCCACGAGCCGCCACATGCAGCCGCGAATGCATATCTTTCACAATACGAAAATGCGCGTCGTTCACGCCATAAAAAACAGTGGTATCCACGCTGTCTGGAATTTCAAAAATCTGGTCGGACATGATGTTGAATCGTTTTATCGTTGAAGTGTTGAATCGTTTTTTGGGGGTGCAAAATTACAAAAAAAAGTTGATTCGCGGTTGATTTTCAGGAAATTAAAAAAATTAGTTCGAAAGGCGAACTATATTCCAAAAAAAGTTGTAATTTTGCAGCCGAAAAATTTGAAGAGATGAGTAAAGAGCAACCACAACTTGGAAGTGCCGTTGGCAAGCTGCGCGACATGATTTTTCAAAGTCTGCGCCGCAAATTTGCCGCACACGAAGGCACGCACCTAACGGTGGACGAGTACATTTTGCTCTACAAAATACACCAAGAAAAGCAGACCATCATTCTTCAAGATTTGGCCGCTCAGACGGGCAAAAGCAAGTCTACCATTCTGCATCTGGTCGATTCGCTCGAGAGCAAAGGTGTACTGCGCCGCTCGGTAAATCCCGACGACCGCCGCGAAAACCACCTGATAATCACCGACGAAGGCGACCGCATTTTCGATGAACACTACCAAATGGAACAGGCACTCACACAACAACTACTGCGCGGCATTTCGTCGTACCAAGTGCGCATGTTCCTCCGCATCATCGACCGCATAAAAGGCAATCAACCACTAGAGTAAATTTTCAAAACCATCTTTTTCAGCAGAACCACTTCTGCCGATTTTTCTACGCAAATCTGCAATAGTACGACATTCTAACTATTCGACAATAAGACAATCTCAAAAGAAAATAGTTCGATATTCCAACTAAATTTAACAAAAATAAAATGAAAAGACGATATTTTTTGATAGCAATTTGTTGCACAATATGTTTGGCGGTAGCGGCACAGCAGCGCGTCATCGGCATCGACGAGATGTTTCGCTTGGCCGATGAAAATAGCGCCGCCATCAAAGCTTCGCGCACGGCGGTGCAGGAGGCGGAACAGGCCGTGAAAGTAAGCAAAAACGACTATATGCCCGACATCAAACTATCGGCTTCGGCGAGTTACATCGGCAATGTATGGGTTGCCGACCGTGATTTCAAAAATGGGCAAACCTACGAAAGCCCGCACCTTGGCAACAACTTTGCCATCGACATTGAGCAGGTACTTTATGCAGGCGGTGCGATAGCCAACAACGTGAAAATTAGCGAGTTACAAGCCGAATTGGCGAAACTCAATCTCGAAACACAGACGCAAGATGTGCGCAATCTTTTGGTGTCGCACTATCTGGATTTGTACAAATGTCGCAACTTGCTAGCCGTGTACGACACCAACATTGGTCTGACGCAGCAGGTGATTGACGACATGCGTGCCAAAGCCGAGGCTGGCGTGGCGTTGGACAACGACATTGTGCGCTACGAACTGCAGAAACAGAGCCTCATCTACCTGCGCACACAACTGCTCGGCACCATTGCCATACTCAACAATCAGTTGGTCGTTACGCTGGGATTGCCCGCAGGGACGGAGATTTTGCCCGATGAGAGCCTGTTGGCACAAGAGCAGCAGTTGGCAAGCGATGAAGCGAGTTGGCAGCAGAGCGCGGGCGATAATTCCACCGCATTGAAGAGTGCCGATGTGGGTGTGCAGATGAACGAGCGCGCCGAGAAACTGACAAAATCGGGCTGGATTCCGAAAATTGGGTTGGTGGCAGCCAATCATCTCGATGGACCTTTCACCTACGACATGCCGCCAATCGACAAAAATGTGAATGTTTGGTACGTTGGCATCGGGCTGACCTACGACATTGGCAGTTGGTACAAAACCACGCGCGCTGTGAAACGCAGTCAGTTGGCGGTGCAGTCGGCGCGCGACCAACGAGCCGTGGCCGAAGAGCAGATTGCCATTGCTGTGCAGGCAGCCTACACGCGCTATGTGGAGTCGTTCGAGCAGCTGAAAACGCAGCAAAAAAGCGTGGAATTGGCGACCGACAACTACAACGTGATTGCCAATCGATACGACAATGGTCTGGTGGTGGTTACCGATCTGATCGACGCCAGCAACGCCAAACTGAGTGCCGAAATTGGTCTGACCAACGCGCAAATCAACATCTTGGCGAATTATTACAAATTGAGATACATTACGAACACCCTATAAAAATTATCTAATTATCTAATTATTTAATTTCTAATTATTTAATTACAAGACAACAAACGCCCAATTTTCCCCCTTGGGGGATTGAGGGGGTCTAATCTGAAATCAAGATATGAAACGTAGAACGAAAAAAATCATTTACAACTGTGTGATAATTGCCTGCTTGGTGGGCGGAATAGTCTGGGTAGTAGACAGTTACGCACATTTTGGTCGCGTAGAATACACCGACAATGCGCAGATTCGTCAGGACATTGCGCCCATCAACGCGCGTGTGCAAGGATTTGTGGAAGAGGTGCGATTTAGCGATTTTCAGCATGTGAAAAAAGGCGACACGCTGCTGATAATTGAGGATGCGCCTTACCGATTGCAGGTGGCTCAAGCCGAGGCAAATTATCAGAATGCGTTGGCTGGCAAGGTGGTCACGAACGCTTCGATATCGACCACAGCGAACAATCTTGCAGTGTCGGACGCCACTATCGAAGAGGCGGAAATCAGGTTGAATCAAGCCGCAAAAGATTACAACCGCTACCGCACGCTGTACGAGAAACGCGCCGTAACGCAGCAGCAACTCGACAACGCCAAGGCCGACTACGACGCAGCCAAGGCGCGCTACGACATGCTGAAACGGCAAAAGACAAGCACATCGCTGCAAAAAGATGAGCAGACCGTGCGCCTCGACCAGAACAAAGCGAACATTGAGATGGCGAAAGCTGCGCTCGATTTGGCACGGCTGAACCTGTCGTACACAGTGGTGTTGGCACCGTGCGATGGCGTAACCGACAAAAAGAAAATCCAAGTTGGACAGCTGGTTCAGCCGGGCATGCTGCTGCTGAATGTGGTAGACACGCACAACGCATGGATTGTGGCGAACTATCGCGAAAGTCAGTTGAAAAACATTGCCGAAGGTGCCGAGGTGCGCGTGAAAGTTGATGCCCTGCCCGATGTGGATTTTGTGGGTCATGTGGAGCGACTGAGCAACGCCACGGGAGCGAGTTTGATGCTGAATCCGAGCGACAACGCCACGGGCAATTTCATAAAAGTGGAACAGCGTGTGCCAGTGCGCATCAGTCTGGCAGGCAACGACAGCACCGCCATGTCGCAACTGCGCGCAGGACTGAATGTGGAGTGCGAAATACTTTATTGAAAAATAAAGAATGAATAATGAAAAATGAATAATAATCGGTAATTTTAGGGTGAGTGAGGGACAATAACAATTTCAAATTTCAGATTTCAGATTACGCACGACAAAAAGACAATGCGTAATTTTCAGATTCCTAAATAAACAAAAGAGACAGAAATTGCATTAGCAATTTCGAGAAACTTAGAAACTTTTCAAACCAGAAATTAGAAATTGTACAATCGCCTCACAGACCATCACTAGACCATTAAAC
>CAVHRT010000102.1:0-5814 GCA_963638355.1 Flexilinea sp.
GCTGGTCTATACCGTAAATGCCAAAGGCAAAGACCTGCGCGTGCCCGATTTTGCAGGCTTCGATGTGCTGATGGGTCCTTCCACATCGACCAGCTCGAGCGTGCAGATCGTCAACGGCAATATGTCGTCCGAAACCATTGTGCGCTACACCTATGTGCTGTCGCCAACCAAAGAAGGCACGTTCAACATTCCTAGCGCAACCATCATGGTCGATAAGCAGCGCTATCAGTCTAACGCACTTACAATCAAGGTTTTACCTGCCGATCAAGCACAGCAAAATGCGCAGTCGCAGAGTGACAATCGTGGCAATCAGCAGCAGGCTGTGGCGCCGCAGCAAGCCATCACAAGCGACAATCTGTTTATGCGCACCATCGTATCGAAAACGCGCGTTCACGAACAGGAAGCCATTTTGCTTTCGTACAAAATCTATTCGAAAGTTGATGTCGTGAATCTTGGCGATGTAAAACTGCCTGATCTTCAGGGATTTCTGGTGCAAGAAATTGAGCAACCGCGCGATTTGCAGTTTGTTCTCGAAAATTACAACGGTAGTAATTACAACACGCTCACGCTCAAACAATATCTGATTTTTCCGCAGCGCACGGGCACTATCGAGATTGAGAAAGCCAACTGTACTGCGGTGGTTCGAGTGCGCTCGCAACGCCAAGTGCGCAGTTTCTTCGACGACTTTTTTGACACCTATCAAGAGGTGAACAAACCGCTCGCCACTGCGCCAATCAAAATCACGGTCGATGCGCTGCCAGCTCCGAAACCTGCCGATTTCTGCGGCGGTGTGGGCAGTTTCAGTGTGAAATCGAGCATCAATGCCAACGAAATCAATGCCAACGATGCCATCACCATCACGGTGAAAATTTCGGGTAGCGGCAACATCAAACTGCTGAAAACGCCCGAGGTGAAGTTCCCTGCCGACTTCGAAACTTACGAGCCGAAGGTTACCAACGATTTCAAAAATACCACGAGTGGCGCCACTGGCACAAAGACCATCGAATATCTTGCCATTCCGCGCCACAGCGGCGATTACGAAATTCCAGAGACCAAATTTTCGTACTACGATTTGTCGTCGAAAAGTTACAAAAGTCTCTCCATTCCTGCCTACACTTTGAAGGTGAACAAGGGCGCGGCGCAGGACAACGCTGGCGCGGTGAGCAACTTCACCAACCAAGAGCAGGTGCGCATGCTGGCCAACGACATTCGCTACATCGATACCAACGATTTTGCGCTCGCTCCGAAGGCGACACTTTTTGCTGGCACGGCCGAATTTTGGCTTTGCTACCTTGTGCCGTTGCTGCTGTCGGGCTTGGCGCTGTGGTTTTTCCGCAAACAGGCCAAACAGAATGCCGACCTCGCCATGGTGCGCAACAAGAAAGCCAATAAAGTGGCGCGCCGTCGCTTGAAAATTGCTGCTAAGTATCTGAAAGACAACGATAAGGCTGCATTCTACGATGAAGTTTTGCGGTCGCTTTGGGGCTATGTGGGCGACAAACTTGCGCTGCCGCTTTCGGAACTGAACAAAGAAAATATCGCCTCGAAACTGGCCGACCGCCATGTGCCGCAGACCGATGCCGACGCATTTTTGCAGTTGTTGAACGATTGTGAATTCGCTCGCTATGCGCCCGCTGCCGATCAGCATGCTGAAATGGATCACATTTTCAGCCAAACGCTAAGTTTGATCGAAAGGCTCGAAGAGACGATTTGATTTCAGATTTCAAATTTCAGATTACGGTATCAATAGCCAACTGAAATCACGAAACGTGGACGTGCCATGGCGCGTCCCTACAATCGGTTCAACGGCGGAACTTTATGAACTTTATAACTTTATAAACTTGATAAACTTCTTATCAACTTATCAACTCATCAACTTTTCAACCAAGATATGAAACGTCTTTTTACCATATTTTTCGCAGTTTTCGCTTTCGTGGCGGTGCATGCCGAAAATGCTGATTTGCAGCGTGCGGCAGAACTCTACGCAGCGCAAAATTATGCCGAGGCTGCTGATGTCTATGCGCAGATTATTGCCGCTGGCGATGTGGCGCCCGAGCTCTACTACAACTACGCCAATGCTTGCTACAAATCGAATCAAATTGGGCTCGCCATTTTGAACTACGAGCGTGCGCTGGCGTTGCGTCCCAACTACGAAGACGCGCGTTTCAACCTTGCTTTTGCCAACCAAACCATAGTCGACAAAATCGAGCCAATTCAGCCATTTTTTCTCACTTCGTGGATCGATGCGCTGGGGCGGCAACTCTCGTCGAATGCGTGGGCGTGGTTCAGCATCGCACTTTTTGTGTTCTGCTTGGCTTGTGCGCTGATTTATGTCTTTGGCAAAAGTCGTTGGTTGCGCAAAACGGGATTTTTTTGCGCTATTTTTGCACTGATTTTTTCGGCCTGTGCCATGGGTTACGCTTTCGAAGCCAAAAATAGGGCAGAGCAGCGCGCTGACGCCATTGTGATGACGGGTGCAGTCACCGTAAAGAGCGCGCCCGACGACAGCGGAACCGAACTTTTTGTACTTCACGAAGGCACAAAAGTCACCGTGCGCAGCGTCTTTTCCGACGAATGGATCGAAATCTCCATCGCCGACGGGAATGTGGGCTGGATTAAGGCTTCAACAATCGAACGAATCTGATTTTACCCGATAGTGGCTCCATTTTTCGAACAAATAATTGAGTTCGACAAGCAACTTCTGCTGCTTGGCAATAGTTTTCACACGCCATTTTGGGACAATTTTGTCCTCATTTTCAGTGGGAAAATCGTCTGGATTCCAGCGGTTTTAGCCATTCTCTACGCCATTGTGCGCACGCAGCGCCGCGATGCCATTTGGACCATTCTTTTTCTTGCGCTTGCCATTGTTTTGGCCGATCAAATCTCGTCGAGCGTGATAAAGCCGCTGGTTTGTCGCTGGCGCCCGACGCACGAGCCTACGCTCGAAGGGTTGGTCACGGTGGTTCACGGTTACGCTGGCGGTCGCTATGGATTTGTGTCGTCGCACGCTGCCAATGCTTGCGCTGTGGCACTGTTCACCTCGCTCATTTTCAGGCGAAAACTCTACACCATCACCATTTGGCTTTGGGCGGTGGCGACCATGTATTCGCGCATCTATCTGGGCGTGCATTATCCCGGAGATATTGTTTGCGGCGCTGTTGTGGGTTTGCTCTCGGCTTGGGCGGCTTATGCTTTGATGCGTCGTCTACGCCCGCAAACGCTCACGCACTCCGACGATCCGCACCTCGATCGCTGCGTCATGATTTTTGTATCGGTTGTGGTAGCAAGTGTGGCACTGATTGCGGCACTGAATCAGTTTTGGGAAGTACTTGCGTAAAATTAGGAGTTAGGAGTTAGGAGTGAAGAATTAGGAGTGAGTTAGTAGTTAGAAGTGATCGGTAACCAAGACCAATTGCAGAAGAGTTGTGGATACTGATAATCTTCAAATCTTCAAATTTTCAAATGGATAATCAGAAATAATTAACTCTCTGGCTTTCAGTGTAATGCGAATTTTTTTTGCGAAAATGTTGAAAAAGTTTTGCTGAATAAAAATAAAACTCTAAATTTACACGGAGAAAAAACCAAGATTTTATAACCTTAAAAAAGCGTATAACTATGACTAAGACAATCACCTTCAACGAATTGCGCAAGATTAAAGACAGTCTTCCTTCGGGCAGCATGCAGCGCATTGCCGACGAACTTGGCCTCGATGCCGACACGGTTCGTAACTATTTTGGCGGACAAAATTTTAAAGATGGCGAGAGTTGCGGATTTCACATCGAACCAGGTCCCGATGGCGGCTTGGTGATGCTCGACGACACCGCCATTCTCGATGCTGCTGTGCGCATTCTCAACGAGAAATAGTCGATTGTTCGGCATAAAGTTGCAAAAACTGCTCTTTCGGGGGCAGTTTTTTGTTGGCGCAAAATCAAAAATCGCCCCCAACCAAACGGCTCGGAGCGACAGTGAAAAACAAAAACAGTGATTCCGATGGGATTCGAACCCATGGATTGAGACCATGGGCGATGATTTTTGTCGCGAAAACGACAATTTTTCCAACGTTAACACATTGATAGTCAGGTAATTAAATCAACGTTCAATGACTATACGGTCGTCAGTTTTTTAGGCTGATTAATATGAATTTTGGTCTAATTTGCTGTCTAATTTTGGTCAAAAAATGGTCAATTTTTGGTCTAATTTCTGGGCTTAAAAAATGGTCAAAGTTTACCGACTTTTTAATTTTTCGGGAATGCCCATCAAATCAGAGCATCGACCCATTTTTTCAACCAATAACTTACGTAACTCTTTACGAAAGTTTTTTTGAAAGTTTCCGGAATTTGGCGCTTTTTCTTGGTCTATTTTTGGTTGACTGTTGGTCGAATTTGTCAAACCTAGGGTTTGATTTCCATTCTTCCAACAAACACCGATGTTCAATAAACGCGAAAGAACTTTCGCCAAAACTTTCATCGGCAAAGGTACGACACTTTTTTGAATTGACAATACTTTCGCTAGAACTTTCGCCAAAACTTTTCAACCAAAACAACGAAATCCCGCTAGGGTAGGGCGTTTCACTAATTTTCTACCCCCAAATAATTTGTTTGTTTTTTACACTTGTTTATGTGAGAAAAAATGCGTATCTTTGCAAGCATGTAACAACATTCAAATAGTGCTATGAGTTCACAAGCCAACCCAAACGAATTATCGGAAGCCGATGTAAAAGAGCAGTTCATCAGCCCTAACATACAAGCCAAGAATTGGCAGAGCGGTTCGAACTATTGCATGGAGTATTCTTTCACTGACGGACGTGTCATTACCGATGGACGTGATGCACAACGTATGGATAAAAAATTTGCCGACTACTACCTCTACAAAGGACAGAAGTCGCAACCGCTTACTATCATCGAGGCGAAAAAACTATCAGTTGACCTTACTACGGGAATACAGCAGGCAATCGAATACGCCAAGATGCTCGACTTGCACATCGTCTATGCCTCTAATGGCACTATGTTTCGTGAACACGACCTTCTCACAGGTGAGGAACGTGACTTCCCATTAGATCAGTTTCCAACACCCGATGAACTCGAACAACGAATAATTCAAGAACGACACCTCACTGACGATGTAAAGAAAATCGTCGAGACGCCATATTATTATAGCCAAGGATCTAAAGAACCACGTTACTACCAACGTATTGCTATCGATCGTACCGTCGAAGCCATCGCCAAGGGCGAACAACGCATCCTTCTCGTCATGGCTACAGGTACGGGAAAAACGTTCACTGCTTTCCAAATTCTTTGGCGTCTTCGTGCGGCAGGCCTCAAAAAACGTATTCTCTACATCGCCGACCGCAATATACTCATCGACCAAACCATGAAGCAGGATTTTGCACCCTTCTCTAAGGTCATGACAAAGGTGCAAGACAAAACACTTGAGGCTGCTTACGAGATACACATGGCACTCTATCAGCAACTCATCTCTGCAGACGAGAATAAGCCAGATACTTTCACGCAATTCTCGCCCGACTTCTTTGACCTCATTGTCGTCGATGAGTGCCACCGTGGCAGTGCACGAGAAAACTCCGCTTGGCGTAAGGTGCTAACTTATTTCCATTCTGCAACTCAGATCGGTCTCACAGCTACACCAAAACAAACCAACGAGGCGAACAACTTCGATTACTTTGGTGATCCGATTTATACTTATTCGCTCAAACAGGGTATCGAAGACGGTTTCCTCGCCCCTTATACCGTTGACAAAGTATTCTTCAATATCGACCAAACTGGACTTGAAACTAAAAGAGACATCATACTCCGACAG
>CAVHRT010000103.1:0-5783 GCA_963638355.1 Flexilinea sp.
ACTCGGAGCCTACGAGATAGCGCCCGAAGATTTGGCACTGTGCGAATTTGTCTGCACATCGAAAATAGAGATTCAACGCATCGTTCGCGAGGCTTTGGACTATATGCAAAAAGAACTTGAGTAAAACCGTTTATTTTTTTGACAGGATATGAATTTCATCAAAAAAACTCTCGACAAAATGGCTCCGACTTTCTCGGAGGGCGGTAAACTGTCGGCGTTTCACTCGCTGTTCGATGCCATGGAGACCTTCTTCTGCGTCCCCAACGAGACATCGAAATCGGGCGTCCAAATTCACGACGCCATCGACTCGAAACGTACCATGTTCACCGTGGTCATTGCACTGCTGCCAGCCATGCTGTTTGGTATGTGGAATGTAGGTTATCAGCACTTCCTTGCCATTGGCGTAGAGGCTGGATTTTGGCAACAGTTTGCGTTCGGCTTGCTGGCGCTGCTGCCCACCATTCTGGTTTCGTACATCGTAGGTTTGGGCATCGAAGTGATTGTGGCGCAAATCAAAAAAGAGGAGGTAGCCGAAGGTTTCTTCGTTACGGGCTTCCTTATTCCGCTTATCGTGCCTATTGACACACCGCTGTGGATGGTGGCTATCGCTACTGCGTTTGCCGTAATCTTTGCAAAAGAGGTGTTTGGCGGCACGGGCTACAACATTTTCAATGTGGCACTCATCACTCGCGCATTCTTGTTCTTTGCCTACCCAACGGCCATGAGTGGCGATAGCGTTTGGGTTCGCACACGCGACGCCTTCTGGTGGGGCGCAGGCGAACCAATTGACGATTTCTCGGGCGCAACGCCGCTCGGACAACTCAGCACCGCTGCTACATCGGAACCTGCTCTGCACGACATCATGGGCGACCCGATAGGTTTCTGGGACGCTTTCATGGGCTGGATTCCTGGCTCGGTGGGCGAGACTTCTACACTTGCCATTCTTATCGGCGCAGTCATTCTTATCTGCACTGGCGTGGCTAGCTGGAAAATTATGCTCTCAGTCTTTGCTGGTGGCGCACTCACAGCGTTGGCATTCAACTTGTGGGGACCCGACACCGCCATTGCCCACCTGCCTTGGTACGAACACTTGGTTTTGGGCGGATTTGCCTTTGGCGCAGTGTTCATGGCAACTGACCCTGTAACAGCCGCTCGCACCGAAACGGGCAAATGGATCTACGGTTTCCTGATTGGTTTCATGGCTGTGGTCATTCGTGTGCTGAACCCAGGCTACCCCGAAGGCATGATGCTCGCCATCTTGCTGATGAACGTATTTGGCTGCCTCATCGACTGGTGCGTGGTGCAAGTCAACATTAAAAAGCGTTTGAAACGCGTAACAATCAAAAAATAGGAGATAAACAATATGGCAACAAAAAATGCTGAAACTGAAGCGCAGGAGCCAAAGAAAAAGGGCATCGACCGCAATAGCAATGCCTATATTTTGACTTACACGAGCGCTATCGTCATCATAGTGGCACTGCTGCTGTCTATCACTTCGGGCGCACTCAAAGGTCGCCAAAACGAAAATGTGAAACTCGACACCAAAAAGCAGATTCTGAGCTCGCTGCCCGCCATCGATCTCGAAAATGGCGATGCTAACACGTTGTATGCCAACACCATTGTGGCTTACGATCTGCTCGATGCCGATGGCAATGTGGTGCGCGAGTTGGATCCCGTGGCCGATTTCGATGTGAAAGCCGAAGAGGGTCAACTGCGACTCTATGTGGCAAACATCGATGGCGCAACCAAATACATCATTCCGATGAATGGCGCAGGACTTTGGGGCGCAATCTGGGGCTACATCGCTTTGGACGACGACAAAAACACCGTTTATGGTGTCTATTTTTCGCACGCTGGCGAAACCCCGGGCTTGGGCGCAAACATTGCAACGCCTAAATTCCAAAATCAATTCCAAGGCAAACACATCAAAAATGCCGATGGACAATTTGTGTCGATTGGCGTGATGAAAAAAGGTCAAAACGCTGATGGTCAGGAGCAAGTTGATGCACTCTCGGGTGGCACCATCACTTCGAAAGGCGTAGAAACCATGCTGAAAACGTGCATTGGCGCCTACACTGCTTTCCTGAACAAAACCGAAGCCGCTGAGGCCAACAATGTAGAAGGAGGAGAACAACAATGAAAAACGAAAAATTGATGAATACTCTGCTCGGCCCGTTGAATAAAAACAACCCAATAGCCGTGCAAGTTTTGGGCATCTGCTCGGCTCTGGCCGTTACGGTGGAGTTGAAGCCTGCCATAGTCATGGGACTGTCGGTAACCATCATCGTGGCACTGTCGAATGTGGTCATTTCGCTCATTCGCAACACCATTCCAAACAGCGTGCGCATCATCGTGCAACTGGTTGTGGTGGCGGCACTCGTTACCGTGGTTAGCGAATTTCTGAAAGCATACGTCTACGATGTGAGCGTGCAACTTTCGGTTTACATCGGACTGATCATCACCAACTGCATATTGATGGGACGACTCGAGGCTTTTGCCATGAGCAATAAACCATGGGATTCGTTCCTCGACGGCATTGGCAACGGTTTAGGCTACGCCATGATTCTGATTGTAGTGGCATTCTTTCGCGAACTGCTCGGCTCTGGCACGCTGCTCGGCTTCCAAATCATTCCACAATCGTGGTACGAGGCCGGCTACTCCAACTGCGGTCTGATGATGATGCCTTCGATGGCACTGATTTTGGTGGCTTGCGTCATCTGGGTTCACCGCGTTATCAACAAAGAGTTACAAGAAAAATAAGGGACTTGAGATATGGAACACGCATTAAGCCTATTTGTTCGGTCCATCTTTGTGGACAATATGATTTTCGCCTACTTCCTAGGTATGTGTTCGTACCTAGCTGTGTCGAAAAATGTTAAGACCTCGCTTGGATTGGGCGTTGCAGTAACTTTTGTGCTGCTCGTTACGCTGCCTGTGAACTACCTGCTCGAACGCTATGTGCTGAGCGCAGGTGCACTGGCTTGGCTCAGTCCTAGCCTTGCTTCGCTCGATTTGAGCTACTTGAGTTTCATTCTGTTCATTGCCGTGATTGCGGCCATCACGCAGTTGGTCGAGATGGTTGTCGAGAAATTCTCGCCGTCGCTCTATGCTTCGCTGGGTATTTTCTTGCCACTGATTGCCGTTAACTGCGCCATCATGGGTTGCGCTTTGTTTATGCAACAACGCGTGGGCATGGAACCAACCGATCCGAAGGCACTCACCAACATGTGGGACGTGCTGGCCTACGCTGTAGGTTCGGGTCTCGGCTGGACGCTCTCAATCGTTGGTTTGGCTGCCATTCGCGAAAAAATGGAATACAACGACGTGCCTACGCCTCTGCGCGGATTGGGCATCACGTTCATCACCGTTGGCCTCATGGCCATGGCATTCCTCTGCTTCAGCGGCTTGAAAATCTAATTATCGTCAATCTTAAAAAACAGAGATAGATTATGTTACTCGAAATAAATTCAACGGCAATCATCGCCAGTCTCGTCGTCTTTCTGGGCGTCATCATCTTGCTGGTGGTAATTCTGCTCATTGCTAAACGCTATTTGGTGGCGTCGGGCAAGGTTAAAGTCAACCTCAACGGCGATAAAGACGTGGAAGTGCCTGTTGGCGGTTCGCTACTCGGCTCGTTGGCTGGCGCTGGCGTATTTTTGCCATCGGCTTGTGGCGGTAAAGGTTCGTGCGGACAGTGCAAATGCCAAGTACTCGAAGGTGGCGGCGAAATTCTGCCTACCGAAACGGTTCACTTCTCGCGCAAGCAGGTGAAAGACCACTGGCGCCTTGGCTGCCAAGTGAAAGTGAAGAGCGATTTGGCAATAAAAGTGCCAGAATCGGTACTCGGCGTGAAAGAGTGGGAATGCACCGTCATCTCCAACAAAAACGTCGCTACATTCATCAAAGAGTTCAAAGTGGCTCTGCCAAAAGGCGAACACATGGACTTCATCCCTGGTTCGTATGCACAAATCAAAATTCCAACTTACGACATCGATTACAACGATTTCGATCGTTCGCTCATTGGCGATTTGTACATTCCCGCTTGGGAGAAATTCGGTCTGTTTGGCTTGAAACAAAAGAACACCGAACCGACCATTCGTGCTTACTCCATGGCCAACTATCCCGACGAGGGCGACATCATCACCCTTACGGTGCGCATAGCCACGCCTCCTTTCAAACCGAAACCCGAAGTGGGTTTCCAAGATGTGCCGTGCGGCATTGCATCGACCTACATCTTTTCGCTGAAACCGGGCGACAAAGTGCTGATGTCGGGTCCTTATGGCGAATTCCACCCAGTGTTCGACAGCAAACGCGAAATGATTTGGGTCGGTGGCGGCGCTGGCATGGCTCCACTGCGCGCGCAAATCATGCACATGCTCAAAACCTTGAACACGCGCGACCGCGAAATGCACTACTTCTACGGCGCTCGTGCCATCGACGAGGTGTTCTTCATGGAAGATTTCTTGGCGTTGGAGAAAGAATTCCCCAACTTCCACTTCCATTTGGCGCTTGACCGTCCCGACCCCAAGGCTGATGCGATGGGCGTGAAATACACTCCAGGCTTCATCGCTCCTGTGATGGGCGACACCTATCTGAAGCAGCACGAGGCTCCCGAAGATGTGGAATACTACCTGTGCGGTCCTCCGATGATGGCCAAAACCGTTCTCGACCTGCTGCACTCGCTCGGCGTAGAGGACGACATGATTCGCTTCGATAACTTCGGCGGATAACCACTCCCCCTAGCCCCTTCAGAGAGGGGGGGATAGGTTAGAGGTTATAGTTTATAGGAAACGGCTTCCGAACATGGTTCGAGAGCCGTTTTTCTTTAGAGCATAGGACAAAGATTGTAGGGACGTGGCGCGCCGCGTCCCTACGGTCGTTATTGGATGGCAGTGGGGTATATTTTGAGCAGTTTGCTGTGGAAACCGATACTTTATGAACTTTTTAACTTTACAAACTTTACAAACTTTCCTCACTATCCCGTCCTTGTTCTTTATCCTTACTCTTTATTCGGAAAAAAACTTGAAAAAAGTTTTTTGATATTGCAAAAAAAATGCTACCTTTGCGGCGATGAAATTTGCTAAACAAATAGTAACCTCGGTGGCGGCTTGCTTCGGTTCGGGAGCGAGCGTTTCTACACACACACACACACACAAGAAATAGGGCGTTTGCGGCGGTTTGCGCTGTAAAATGTATGCATTGTGGCGACTTGTTTTCTGTTCGGAAAACAATGTCGTTTTTTTATTCCGCGGTTCGACAAGCTCACCGCGCACAATTTTCAAATCTTCAAATAAACAATTAGAAACAGTGCGTAGCGCGATAAACTTAAAAACAATTATAAACTTTTTTCAAACTTTTTCATTATGAAAAAAACTTTACTCTCTGCATGCGTGCTACTGATAGCAGCAACATGTGCACAGGCTGCCACCAAGATTGGCGACCTTTATTACACACTCGATGCGGCAACCAACACAGCCGCAGTTGCAAAAGCCGAAGGCTCTGACACCTACACCGGCGACATCACAATCCCCGCTACTGTTAGTTACGACGGAACAGACTACAGCGTAACTACTATCGCTGATTCCGCTTTCTACAAGTGTGCCGGACTAATTAGTATCACTATTCCAAGTAACGTAACATCTATTGGCAAATACGCTTTTTGTGGTTGTGAGGGTTTGACGGGTATTACAATCTCAGAGAGTGTTACAAGTATTGGAGATAACACTTTTTATGGTTGCACAGGTCTGACAAGTATTACAATTCCAGAGGGTGTTACAACCATT
>CAVHRT010000104.1:0-5768 GCA_963638355.1 Flexilinea sp.
GAACCCCCGACCCTCTGCTTGTAAGGCAGACGCTCTGAACCAACTGAGCTAAGCGCCCGACTTTTCGTTTCCGAATTGCGAGTGCAAAGGTAGAGCTTTTCGGATTACTCACCAAATTTTTCAGTATAAATAATCGTAAATAATTTTAATAAGTGTTATGCTGGTTTCGCTGCGCTGAAAAAACACTGATAATCAATTATTTATCTGAATGACTTTTGACGATTTGTGTCGTTGTTTTTCTTGAAAATCACTTCTTTTCGTCGTCGGGCACAGCGTCCCATGTGTTGTGCGTGATGCCGAGCATCTGGCAGAGGCGCGTGTGAGCGTCGAGGCGGAGGCGCGAAACCTCTTCGCCGCGCGGTTGTGTGCGATCGGGAATGATTGGCTCTCCAATCTCGACCTGCAAAAGTGGCAGCGATTTCGGGCCGAACAGTCGGAAAATGCCTGTGCGTGGACGATAGGTGATGGCGCACGGCACAAGCGGCATGCCGTATTTGTAGGCCATGGTGAATGCGCCTTTGCGGAACGGACGCAGCGGTTTGTAGAAGTCCCAGCGCGCTGATTCGGGGAAAATGTGGAACCAATAGCCGCGGCGGTGAAACTCGTCGAAAGCCTCATTGAATTTTTTCAGAGCCGACAGTCCAGCCTCGCGTTCGGGAATGGGAATGCCGCCAACGACGCGCAGGAAGAAGTTATCTTTCGTCGAGAAATTGGGCGCAAACATTGGAATGCGCGTGGTGTATTTCGCTCTCACGGCCAGCAGCACGCACGGGCAATCGAGGCGGAACATGTGGTTGGCTATGGTGATGGCGCCGCCGTTCAGTTCCTTTTTGTATTTACGCAGATTTTCGCGCCCTTTGATGCGCAAACCCATCTGAATGCGCAGTTTCAGCCGCAGCGCAATCTTCAAAATCAAGATGTACATCGACCAATTCAGAAAACGCGCTTTGAACGAATCGTCGAGGTATGGGTAGTTCTCGTCGACTTTCACTTCGCGGTCGTAGATGGGGTGGTAGAGGTGCTTGTACGGATCGTCCTCGGGATAGTCGATGCCCACATTTGGCACATACACGCCCGGCGCAGTTTGTAGGTTTTCGTAGCGAGTGTTCATGAATTTCAGATTTCAAATTTCAGATTGATTTTTGCTACGCTCGGCAAAACAAACGAGTTTGATTTTGCTCTCGCTTATCGCAAAAATTCAGATTTCAGATTGTCGTATGTACAAGTTTCTGCATTAAATTTTGTTCGTCCTAATTCTAATTAAATAATTGGAAATTAAGTAATTAGATAATTGATTACCGTTCTGCGCGCATGGGGTTGGTTAGAAAATCGTGGTAGGCGAGTCGTATGCCATCGCGAAGTTCGGTTTTGTAGGTCCAGCCGAGTGCCGTGGCTTTCGACACATCGAGCAGTTTGCGCGGCGTGCCATTGGGTTTGGTGGTGTCCCAACGAATTTCGCCCGTGTAACCAACAATTTCTGCTACAAGATTTGTCAACTCTTTGATAGTCAGTTCTTTACCAGTGCCGGCATTCACGGTTTCGTTGCCCGAATAGTTGTTCATCAGAAAGACGCAGAGGTTGGCAAGGTCGTCAACGTAGAGGAATTCGCGTAGCGGACTGCCATCGCCCCAGCAGGTTACGAAAGGCGCCCCAGACTCTTTGGCCTCGTGGAAACGGCGTATCAGCGCGGGTAGCACATGGCTGTGAGTGGGGTGGTAGTTGTCGTTAGGACCGTAGAGGTTGGTTGGCATCACGCTGATGTAGTCGGTGCCGTATTGGCGATTCAGAAATTCGCAGTATTTCAGTCCCGAAATTTTGGCGAGCGCGTAGGCTTCGTTGGTCTTTTCGAGTTCCGATGTGAGCAGGCACGACTCTTTCATGGGCTGCGGTGCCATGCGAGGGTAGATGCACGATGAACCGAGAAATTCCAACTTTTTGCAACCATTGCGCCACGCTGCGTTTATCACATTCATCTCGAGCATCATGTTGTAGTACATGAAGTCGGCCAGTGCGTTTTGGTTGGCTACGATGCCGCCCACTTTGGCTGCTGCCAGAAAGACATATTCGGGTTTTTCTGCGGCGAAAAACTGCTCCACGTCGGTTTGGCGGCAAAGGTCGAGTTCGGCGTGTGTGCGTGTGATGATGTTGGTGTAGCCTTGTCGCTGCAGTTCGCGCACAATGGCGCTTCCCACCATTCCGCGGTGCCCAGCGACGAAGATTTTTGAGTTTTTGTCCATGATTTCAGACCCCCTCTAATCCCCCAGGGGGGAAGTTGAGATTTTCCAATTGTTTATTTGAAGATTTGAAGATTTGAAAATTTGAAGATTGCGGGCAGCGAGCTTGTCGAGCTGCGCATTTTCCAAATTTTGTGCGAAAATTATCAATTATCAATTATCAATTGTCAATTATCCATTGCTTTCATGTCGCTCTTCACCATCAGCTGCACGAGTTGGTCGAATGGGGTTTTGCGAGGATTCCAGCCGAGCAGGGTGCGGGCTTTTGTGGGATCGCCAAGCAGCTGTTCTACCTCGGCGGGGCGGAAATATTTCGGATCGACCTCGACCAGCACGCGACCAGTCTTTTGATCGATGCCGCGCTCGTCGACGCCAGTGCCTTCCCAGCGCAGTTCGATGCCAGCGTAGTGGAACGCCAGCGTGCAGAATTCGCGCACGGTGTGCATCTCGCCTGTGGCAATCACAAAATCTTCGGGTGTGGGGTGCTGCAAAATGAGCCACATGCACTCCACATAATCTTTGGCGTAGCCCCAGTCGCGCTGTGCCGACAGGTTGCCAAGGTAGAGTTTATCCTGCTTGCCATGCGCTATGCGAGCAGCTGCAAGGGTTATTTTGCGTGTTACGAAAGTCTCGCCGCGGCGTTCGCTCTCGTGGTTGAACAGAATGCCATTCACGGCAAACATGCCATACGATTCGCGGTAGTTTTTGGTGATCCAAAAGCCGTATTGTTTTGCCACACCATAGGGCGAACGCGGATAGAAAGGCGTGGTCTCGCGTTGTGGCACCTCTTGCACCTTGCCAAACAGTTCCGAAGTGGAGGCTTGGTAGATGCGGCATTTCTTTTCGAGTCCGAGAATGCGCACGGCTTCGAGCAGGCGCAGTGTGCCAACGGCATCGGCCTCGGCGGTGTATTCGGGCACATCGAAACTGACTTTCACATGGCTTTGGGCGGCCAGATTGTAGATTTCGTCGGGCTGCACCTCTTGAATGATGCGCACCAGCGAGCTGGAGTCGGTCATGTCGCCATAGTGCAGGTTCACGGCACGACTCTGTTTCATGTCGCGCACCCATTCGTTCAGGTAGAGATGCTCTATGCGTCCCGTGTTGAAGGTTGACGAGCGGCGCAAAATGCCATGCACCTCGTAGCCTTTCTCTAACAAAAATTCGGCCAAAAACGAACCATCTTGACCCGTAATGCCTGTGATTAAAGCGGTTTTCATTACCTTGATTTCAGATTTCAAATTTCAAATTTCAGATTGTCCGTATCCACGGCGGGCTGCAAAAAAATTGTCAATTATCAATTGTCAATTGTCAATTAAACGCGCGGTGAGCTTGTTGAACCGCCAAATAATTAAGTAATTGAAAATTAAGTAATTAAGTAATTATACCGTGTCCATAAACGAGCGCTGCACTTTGTTGAATACCACTATGCCAACGACCAGCAGCACTACCATGAAACCGAAACTATAGCCCAGCAGCGACCAGCTGAATTCGCCTGCGCCCAAGGTGGCATATTTGAATGCCTCGATGATGCCCGTGACGGGGTTGAGTTTCATCACAAAAAGCAGTTTTTCGTTGGTTATCATGCTCAGCGGGTAGACAATTGGTGTGCCGTACATCCACAGTTGCACGATGAACGAAAACAGTACTTGCAAGTCGCGATATTTGGTGGTCATTGACGAGATGATGATGCCAAAACCGAGCGCCAATCCTGCCAAAAGCACCACCAGCACGGGCAGCAGCAGCAGATACCATGTGGGCGTTATTGCCACATCGGTGAAACACAGATAGCAGACATAGACTATTGCAAAAAGCAGAAATTGTATGCCGAATTTCACCAAGTTCGATGCCACGGTGGCGAGCGGCACTACCAATCGCGGAAAATAGACCTTGCCAAACATGTTCTGATTGTCGACAAAGGTGTTCGAGGTCTTGCTCAAGCAGTCGGCAAAGTACTGCCAGCAGCAGATGCCAGCCAAGTAGAACAGCGGTTGCGGAATGCCATCGGTAGGAATGGATGCGATACCGCCGAATACGACCATATACATGATGGTGGTGAGGGCAGGCTGAATGAGAAACCACAGCGGTCCGAGCACCGTTTGCTTATACTGCGTGATGATGTTGCGCTTCACAAACAGCGTCAGCAGGTCGCGATAGCGCCACAGTTCGCCAAAATCGACCGACAAAAGTTTGTCCTTTGGCTTTATTACGGTTGAATATTCTTCCACTTTAAGTTGATGAGAAAAAACTATGACTGTTGACTATGACAATGACTCGTGCAACTGCAATTTTTTTGCTGCCGCAAGTCTTTATTCTTTTGTCTTTGCTCTTTATTCCGTTTTTAACCTGCAAAATTACAATTTTATGCTCGAACCTGCAACGGCTAGGCGTTTTTATTTGCCGAAAATGCTATTTTTGTGGCGTTTGTGGAGCGATTGCGTCGGTTTGTCGAACAAAAATTTGTCACAACCACGCAAAAGTGCTATCTTTGCAGATTGTTTTTCAGGAAAAAATCATTTTCCAGAAATTATCTTGATGCCATGAAACATATCAAACAGTCGATCATTCTTTCGTTTTTTGCCGCCTGCGCATTGTTTTATGCAGGTTGCGAACAAAACACTTCGTGGGAGAGCAATGGTACGCCGATGGACAACACCAACTATCGTCCCGAATGCCCCAAGAAGGTGAGCAACACCAATTATATCTACGTAACCCACACTGGCACGCTGAGCAACGGCAGCCGCCTGCGCAACTACAGCATGTGTTTCGACATCACAAAATATGCGGCACAGTGGGTGGCTTATCCGTTGCATAGGTGCTACACCAACGGCAGTGCAGGGCGCGCCTACGAGTCGCAGGACACGTGGCCTTACGATCCCGACATCAGTTCCACCTATCAAGCCAAAGGCAAAAGCGGCTACTCGGGCATGACGCGCGGACACCAGATTCCGTCGGCCGACCGCCAAGTGACCAAGGAGATGAACGCACAGACTTTTTACATGTCGAACATGACACCGCAAGCCTACGACTTCAACACGGGCATTTGGCTGAATCTCGAAAGTCGCGTGCGGTCGTATATATGCAACGACACGCTCTATGTGGTTACGGGCGCATATTGGGAAAACACCAGCAACCGCGTTGGCAAAGGCTATCCCGTGCCGACGCACTACTACAAAGTGCTGTTGCGCACCATCAAAGGCAATACGGGTCTTGCAGTGACCAACGCCGACCGCACCGACCTGAAGTGCATCGGCTTTTGGCTCGACCATAACACCACTGGCACCACCATCAACAAATCGTACTGCAAATCGGTGGCGGAGATTGAGCGCCTCACGGGTCACAAATTTTTCCCCGATGTAGATGTTGACAAAACGCAATGCAATCCTTCCGATTGGGGATTGAATTAAGATTTTGTAGATTGAACAAAAGAAAGCGGCGAGAGCCGCTTTCTTTTGTTTTACACCATATTATATAGGGAATTAAGAATTTTGAATTAAGAATTACGGTAAACGCAGCCTACTGCAGTTTAATTGA
>CAVHRT010000105.1:0-5745 GCA_963638355.1 Flexilinea sp.
AACCGAAGCAAGCCATTATGGTTTGTTTCGGTTTGTTTATCTACGAACGGACGTGGCGCTAGTGCGTTCCTACAAATCATCGAATCATTGAATCATTGAATGATTGTGCGCCGCAATAAATTTTCACACTAACCAAACTTAGAAACAGAAATTGCGCCAGCAATTTCGAGAAACCTAGAAACTTAGAATCATCTAAACCCTACTGCCCATCCGTCATGCATTAAACTAACTCATCAACCTATCAACCTTTCTTCTCGTACATCTTCCAATAGGTGATGGGCAGCACGGTGAGGGTGAGCGGCAGGGTGAGCAGCGTACCGAAACAGATGACTACGCCCATCGGCATCCAGAGGCTGGTGTGGGCAATTATCATTGGCAGAACGCCTAGCGCAGTGGTGGCGGTAGTCAGGAAAATGGGGCGCATGCGGCGCAAACCGCTCTCGTAGGCTGCCTCGCGCACCGAATGCCCTTGACGCACCAACTCTTCGGCGTATTCGTACATCATTATGGCATTGCGTACTATCACGCCTATCAGGCTCACAATTCCAAGCACGGCAGTTATTGAAATGTCGAGCTGGAAGGCATACAGGCCAACGAACGCGCCAAAAATGCACAGCACCGAACTCGACAGCGTGAGCAGCGCTAGCGACACTTTGCCGAAATGGTAGAGCAGCAGCACAAACATCACCAAAAGGGCGGCTACCACGCTCCACAAAATCTGCGGGATCATCTCGCTGTTTATCGAACTCAATCCACCATAACTGATGCTCACACCTTTGGGCAGTTCTTGCATATTTTCCGAAATCCACATTTTCACCTTTTTCTCGGCAGCCACCTGACTGGTAGTGCCGCGCAGATCGCAGCCTACGGTTATGGTGCGTTGCGAATTGCGGTGTTCAATGCTGGCGTGATGCCATTCGGGCGTGAGCGTTGCCACTTGTCGCAGCGGCACCCACACGGTTGGATAGGCTGTTGGAATCATCAAATCTTGCAATTCATCGATGCTCAGATTGTCGGCACCAGCGGTGTAGAGCAGCACAGGCACGCCATAGTCGCCTTCCCAAATGGTGGTCAGTTTTGTGCCGTTGGTGAGTGTGCCAAGGTAGAGCGACAGCATGGTTTCGGTTACGCCAAGTCGCGTGGCTTCGTCGTCGCGCAGGGTGATGCGTGTTTGGCAAGCCATCTGGTCGTAGTCGGAGTGAACCCACGCCATCTCTGGCTGTTGGCTCATATATTGGCGCAGACTGTCGGCGTAGGGCGCCATGGCATCGAGGTCATCGCCTGTAAAGCGCACCTCGAGCGGATTTTTCGCCGCCTGATAGTCGAGTTGCTTGAAACGCACGTAGGCATTCGGGAAATAGTTTTCGTATTTCGGTGTCATCTCTTTCAGCAATTCGGCCGTAGCTTCGGTGCTGGTGGTGTTCACAATGAATTGCGCGTAACTCGGTTTTGCCATCTGCGGTGTGTAGGTGGCGTGGAAACGTGGCGAGGCCTGTCCCACAAACGATGTGATGGAGGTGATGCGTTTATCAACGCGCATCATCTTTGCTAGCGAATCGGCCACCTGTGTGGTTTCGCCTATCGATGAGCCATTGCGCAGATGAATCTCCACGGCAAAACACTCGCGCTCGGCCTTGGGCAGCAGTTGCAGGTTCAGTTGTGCCACCATCAGATAACCGCCAATGGCAAGGCAAATCACCAAGATGACATAGACCAACCACGGACGGCGGAAACAACCGTTCACCATTTTTTGATAGACACACTGCAGCCAAGCGAAAAATTTGTTCTGCATGCGCTCGAACCAACTCATCTCTTCGGGTTTGCGGCGGCGAATGAAGCGCGTGGCCATGTAGGGCGTTACCCATGTGGCGTAGAAAATGCTAGCTGTGAGAGCAAATAGGATCGCCCACGGGAAGAGTTGTACAAAATCGCCTAGCGGACCCTGAATAATCTTCGTCATCGGGAAAAACATGCCCGAAATGCTGCATGTGGCGAGCGCCATCGGCACAAACAGCTCTTTGGTGCTTACGGCGGCCGAATACCAGCGACTGTAACCGCGTTCGAGCAGATCGCTGTAGCCGTCGATCACTATCACCGAATCGTCCACAATCATGCCCAAAACCACAATCAATGCCGCCAAAGTTACGGTGTTCAGCTCTATTCCCGTGAGGTACATCAGACCTATGGCTATGGCGGTGCAGACTGGAACGCCCGTACTTGCCACCAATGCCGTGCGCATCGGGAACAGAATCAGCATCACGGCAATAACCACCGCAATAGAGATGACGATGTCGCGCATGAACGAAACTACCGAGTCGTTCACCACTTTGGGCTGGTCGGTGATGCGATGAAAATGCACATCGGGCGGCAGTTGCAGGCGCGCTGCCTCAATTTTTTCTTCCACCTTATTACCAAACGCCACAATGTTATTGCCCGGCACCATCTCCATATTGATGATGAGGCACGAGCGATCGCTAGCAATGTCGGCAGCGGCATCGCCTGTGTAGTATTCCACAAATTTTTCGGTTTCGGGATAGCGGCGCTCGATGGTGGCAATATCTTTCAACCTAATAGTTGCGCCCGTGGCGGGATCGAACCAGACTATCTGCTCCGCAATTTCGTGTTCGCTGCCGTAGGGAATGGTCACTTGCAGATTCTGATTGTTCACCGTGCCGCCTAGCGTGCGAATGCCTTGCAATGCGAGCGTGGCTTGCAGCGCTTTCTGATCGATTCCATAGGCCGAAAGTCGCGCTGCATCGATGGTTACGGCAATCTCCTCGTGTTGCGCGCCAAGAATTTTCAGTTTGCCCATTTCGGGAATAGTGCGCAGTTGCGTGCAGAGTTCGCGCGCGAAACTCTCCAGCTCGCGCGGACTGCGTTCGTCGCTCTCCACTGCCAGCAGCATCGATGAGGTACTACCAAAATCGTCAACCACAACCACCTGCAAAACGCCTGCGGGCAGACTTGTCTTTTTGAAAAGATCCAATCCTGCGCGGATACTCGTCCACGCGTCGGCACTCGATTTCACCGAATTGCGAATGCTGACGTACACATACACAATGCCATCTTCGGTGGTGCTGTAGGTGGCGGCTTTGTCCACTTCGATGTAACTGTTCAGAAAATCCTCGAGCGGCTTAGTCACCTGATTTTCAACCTCTTGCGCAGTCGCTCCGGGGTAGACGGCAGCCACCACGCCTTGTCTGATGGTGAACTGCGGGAACTCATCTTTGTTCATCTTGGGCAGCGACCAAATGCCGATGACCGTAAGCACCAGCACAACGAGCATCACAAGCGTGTGATTGCGCATGGCGGCTTCTATGTGGTTGCGTTTTTTCAAAGCGTTGAAGTGTTGAAATGTTGAACTATTGAATTGTTTTTGTAACGATTATTGGAAATCAAAAAAATCCCCTATTTTCGCGGTTTTTCGCAATTTATCGGCCATTTTCTCTCAAAAAAATCATTTATCGACCATTTTCTGACCAATTTTGGGCGTTATTCAGTCGTGGGAATCGCCCTCTAACCTATAAACTCTAATCTCTAACCTATTGTTCAATGGCGCAGTCATTGAATAGTTTCTGAAAGCCTTCAACCACTACTTGGTCGCCCGTTTGCAAACCTTTAGTCACTACCACGCCGCCCGAAATATACTGCCCAATTTCGATGTCGCTGCGCTGTGCTTTTCCGTCGATGACGAGCCACAGGTGTTTGCCCGAAGCGGTTGTCTGCACGCACTCCGATGGCACAAAAAATCCGCTCACCGACTGCGATTTCAACCAGACTTTGCTCACCATGCTTGGTAGCAGTTGTTGCTGATATTTTTGGGGAATGTCGACGAGCATGGCTTTCACGGTGTAGGTGTGCGCAAGGGTGTTGGCAAGCAGATTTTTCTCGGTCACGCAAATCGAAAGTGTGTCGCTGCCGATGGCGTTTATCACCACCGAACCGCTGTCGCCCGGTGCAATGGCGGCAATGTCGGCTTCAGCCACATCGAAAGTTACATTGTAGCCCGCCATATCGACTAGAGTTATCAGCGTAAGTCCCGGCGCCACTATCTGACCGCGTTTCACCTTGCATTCGCCCACTACGCCATCGGTTGGAGCGCGTAACACGCAGTCGTTCAGTCCTTTGCGCGAAATCTCCACCATCGAGCGCGCCTGCTCCAACTGACTGCGCAGTTCCACCATTTTCTGCTCGGTTACGCCGCCAGCAGCGTAAACCTGCTCGGCACGGCGTACGCCATCTTGCGCTTGTTTCAGTGTCGATTGCGCTACCTGCAGGGCATTGCGAGCGCGCGTGTCGTCTATGCTGCAAAGGCGATCGCCGGCCTTCACATGGTCGCCAAGGTTCACATACACCGCGGTAACCTGACCGGCGGTCTGTGCGCTCAGTGCCACGCTCGATGCACCTTCAATTTTCCCGATATACTGGTGTGTGCTGACGTGCGTCTGATGATCCATGGTTTGTGTTTTCACTTTAATCGGACGCACCTCGTGTTGCTCTTTGGGCGCAATCAGGTCGCACGATGCCATCATCAGCGGCAGAATGGCAAAAATAATGTGGTGTAGTTTCATTTTTTTCTAGATTTTGAGAAGATAGAACATAGAATAGATTGCGTTCGATAGGCTCATCGCCCAAACTTAGAAACAACATCAAACAATTCAAAACTTGTTCAATTGCAATGTCCCTGTCTTTACTCTTTTGTCCTTACTCTTTATTCCTGAATTTTCAGCATCTCATGCACAATCCTCACATTGTCCATTTTACGGCGTTCGAGTGTGGTATGTTGGTCTTCGTTGGCTTGTTCTGGCAGCAGACGTTCGATGGCGGGCATCACCAGCACAGCCATGATGTTGATCGAGCAGATGGTGAGCATCAGTCGTTCGGCATTGGTTGGCACTATGCGTCCCGCTTCGGCCTCCACATCGAGCGTGCGTTGCAGTCGGCTGAGATATTCGCCAAAGTGGTTGTGTGCAAAATCGACCAGCGATTCGGGCATGGGGCCTGCCTCGTTCACCAAAAGGCGCGCCAGCGTGGAATTTTCGGCTATCATGTCGAAATTGCGCGTTATCAGTCGGTCGATATTCTGCACGAAAAAGCGGTTTTCGTCGCCCTCGCACGGCAGCACCGACTGTACGAAAGTCTCTATTTTGCGCTGCAGTAGCTCAAAAAACAGATTTTCTTTGCATTTGAAATGGTAGTAGAGCAGCACGTGCGTCACTCCCACGCGTTTGGCAATGCGACTGATGCTCGCGCCTTCGTAGCCGTTGCGCGCAAATTCCTCTTCGGCGGCCGCCAAAATCTCTTCGCGTTTGTTTTTCATTTTCTTGCTGATTTTTTGTTTCGGAACACGCTGCAAAATTAGTGCAATTATTTCAAACCACTTACACTTTTGTAAGGAAAAATCGCAAAACACTGAGAATTAGACAGTTAGAAAACAAGGGGTGGAGGGAATTTTTGATTTCTGGTTGATCAGTTGATTAGTTTATTGGTTTATTGGTTTCTCGGAATTGCTGGCGCAATTTCTGTTTCTAAGTTTGGTTGGGTGGAGAAATTTGTCACAGTACACAATCATTCGATGATTCAATGATTCAATAATTCGATGATTTGTAGGGACGCGGCATGCCACGTTCGCGCTTTTTATTTGCTGCCCGCTTCGTGAAACTACAATCTTCAAATCTTCAAATCTTCAAATCTTCAAATTTTCAAATTTTCAAATAAACTAATTAAGGTAAAATAATCTTATAT
>CAVHRT010000106.1:0-5558 GCA_963638355.1 Flexilinea sp.
CCCTCCAATCCGTAAACAATCGTTTTATTCTTGCAAAGAAAATCTTGTATGCGTCTGCGTTCATCAGTGCCGAGTCGGTGGCGGCTTTGTAGGTGAGGAAAATGCCGATTGGCAGCAGCACGGCCGAACTCAGCCACATGCCTTCCCACACTTGCCACAAGCCTTCGCGCGCCATCTTTTGTCCCGTTGTGTCGATTATGTAGTAGATGATGAAAAACACCACCGAAATGACCACTGGCAAGCCCAAACCGCCTTTGCGCACAATGGCTCCAAGCGGCGCACCGATGAAGAAAAATATCAGGCAGGCAAACGACAGCGTGAATTTGCGGTGCCATTCTATGTCGTGCCTGATGTAGTAAGCGTCCATCTCTTCAATCACGGCGCGACGGTATTCAATGTCGTTCATCACATTGCGGGCGCGGCTCACGGCTTGACGCATCGCCTTCTCCATGTCGTCTTGCGAAAGGGTGAGAAACAGTGAATCGACATCAATCTCGGCCATTGCCACATCGGCTGGTTGAGCGGCTATCTTCTCCATTTCTCGCTCCGAATAGGCCTGACCGAAGTATTTCCGCGTGGTCATCTCTTCCGAAAAAGCGGTACGAGTAGAGTCGCGCAGCGTGTTCACCGAATCGATGTCGTGCGTGAGCCGCACAATGTTTTTGCTGATGTGCTGGTTCGACATCATCGACTCGTCCATGCGGTTGAAGTTGGCATCGAAATCTATCAAAATCTCTTTTTCGGCAAATGTCTCGCGGCGGTATGGAATGTTTCCCGTGCGAACGCCCGTGGTTTGCTGATTCAGGTTTTCGAACGATTCGCCGTTGTAGAGCGTCAGTTTCAGATTTTTTTTGTCGGCCGTAAGACGAATGTAGGCGGCATCGGCTGTGGTTACCGAGGCGTTGCTAAATCCATCGGAAAAGTCGTAAATCATGATGTCTTTCAGCTCGCCAGTGCGGTTGTCGCGATCGCGCACATACAGGTTCCAGCCCTGAATGCCCGAGTAGAATTCGCCCACGGGAATCTCCAATTCGGGCGATTTTTGGCGTATCGAAAACATCAGCGTCCACATCTTGCTCTGTGCATATGGAATCACATTGTTCGAGAAGAAAAATGCGCCAATGCACACCACTGCAATGAAGTAGGTGAGCGATTTCATGATGCGGAAGAGCGAAATTCCCGCCGATTTCATGGCCAAAAGTTCCAGACTCTCGCCCAAGTTGCCAAACGTCATGAGCGATGCCAGCAAAATGGCCAGCGGCAGCGCCAGCGGCACCGAGGTGAGCGACGAGTAGAAGAAAAACTCAATCATCACGCCCAGCGGCAGACCTTTGCCCACAAAATCGTTGATGTGCAGCCATAGGAACTGCATCACCACAATGAAAAGGCAGATGAAAAATGTTGCGCAAAACAGTTGAATGAACGTTGCGAACAGGTATCGGTCGATATGTTTTATGTGCAGCGGAAACCTCACGAGCAAACCTCATAAAATCCAAACTGCAAAGTTACGAATTTTCTGTGTAATGTGAAAGAGCATAGAACATAGAGCAAAGAACAAAGATTTGGAACTGCAATGGAATGCGGTTGTAGGGGCGAATAATCGTTCGCCTGCAATGGCGTTTTTTTTTGTGTTTGTGGTGGATTGTAGGGATGCGCTATGGCACGTCCGTGATGTAGTTGCAGAAAGTGTAATGGCGCGAAAATCTCCCCTTTTCAAGGGGAGTACCGACGGGAGTCGGGGAGGGGTTGGAAAATCGACAAATAACGCAATAAATCATTAATTTAATGGGCGGTGAGCTTGTCGAACCGCCATATTATTCATTCTTCATTTTTTATTGATGTTGAACCCCTCCGCTTCGCTCGTCCCCTTGAAAAGGGGACAAAATGCACAACACCGCCCACAGCAACCACGCAAGGTCTGTGTCGCGCGGGATTTGTAATCCCGCGCTCGCTGCATTATTAGAATTTGTAATCTGTTGAAATAGGACGCACCGAGTGCGTCCCTACAGTCTGGCATAACACCATTGCCCCAATTTTCGGCACACCAAAAAAAAATCGGTTCCCCGAAGGAAACCGACTTTTTTTATTGCAGCGGGCGGAGAGCTTATCGAACCGCCAACTGATTGACCATTACTTCACAATGGCTTTCTGCACTTTGTTGCCTACGCGAACAATGTAGAGACCAGCGGTTGGCATCTGATATTGTTCGGCGGTGGCAGTGATGTGACCAGCGTAGATCAAATTGCCAGTGAGCGAGTAGATGCGTACGATGGCGTTCATTGCTGCATCCTCAATCACAATGGTGCGCTCGTGAGTGTAGAGCGTGAAGTCGTTGGCGGCAACCTGCTCGATGCCAGTGGATTTCGCTACAAATACAACCTCTATCTTGGTGCTCTTTTTGGCCGTGAAGGTGTAGGTGTATTCGGTCTTTGCAACAGCCTCTTCAATCTCGCTGCCGTTTGCTTTGAGCAACTTAATCTCGTAACCCTCGGCTGCCGCAATGGTGTAGGTCAGTTTGGTGCCACGGCGCACAACCTTGGTAGCGGCTGGCGTAATGGTGCCATTGCCATCGACTGCGGTGCTGATGGTGGCAGGATTGATGAGCAGCGTTACGGTGCTTTCAACGCCATCGGCAAAGTCGTAGCCTGCTGGCAGCGTTACGGTGCCTACGGCTTGCGTCATGTCTTGGTCGTAAGTCCAAGTGGTGTACTTGGCTATGTTTTGCGTAGCGCCGCTTTGCAGCGTTGCCTCAACATTGAGCTCGGCCAGAGCCATGCGAACTTCCGCCTCGTTGGTGTAGTCGTCAACTACAATGTTGTCAACCACATCGAGGGCCGTTACGTTGGTCACTTGGTACGGATTGCTGATGGTGATGTTGTAGTTGTAATCTTTGGCTGCTATTATTTCGTCGTAGTCTGCGCTAAGGAGATCGACACTTGGATAGAGCAATATGGTTACTACATCGCCATCGGCTGTGCCATTTACGCTAGCAGTGCTGCCGCTTTCAATTTTGTCTGACGATTCGAAAGTTCCATTACGATAAATACCGTAGTCGATGGAGCTCTGTTCATCGTCGGTGAAGGCTATCTGCACTTGCTCGTTTTTGTTCAGCGTTATTTGGTATGTGCGAACAACTGTCAGGTCGCTAGTGTACCAAATGCATTTGTCCATTATAAGGTCGTAGTAGTTACCTTCGTCTACCATTGGCAGCGTGTTCATGCTAAGCACATTGGCGAGTTTCATTGCGCTGTCGATATTTTGCTCTACTGCATGCAGCATGTAGGTGCGTTCGCCTTGGCGGCCGCTCATATTGTTTACCTTGTAGGCTTGGCCAATGAAGTAGTTTTTGCCTGCACCTGCGGTTACAACGCTCACTGCGTCATTATATTCGCTTTCGTTGGCAAGCGTGGTGGCCGTGCTATTGCTTTCGAGGTTCACCACTGTTTGCTGAATATTATATTTTTCAGCATGCGTTTTGTAGACGTTGTTGTTTTTAATAATAGCCAGAAGATCGCCTTCTTTCAGAGCCAAACGCTGTGGTTGTGCGTCCATATACTTGATGGTGTCGTCGGCAAAGGCCACGAGCGGCGTTACAAACTCTTCGATGTTTGCTGTGATCTCGGCTGGCAGCGTGGTGGCTGTTTCGCTAGCCAAGGCTATGTACTCGGCAGGTGTGATGGATATTTCCCAACTGAAATCTACTGCCTCTTCGGGTTTCTCTCTGCTGTAAATCAGGAAATAGTAGGTGGCGTCTTCGTTTACAAGGTACAAATCGTTATAGTTATGGTTTTTGTTACTGTGAACCCAAGCCTTATTGAGTGTACCATCTGCTTGCTTTTGGTAAACGTCTGTTCCTAAATCTTCTCTGCTTGCTTGCATACGGAAGTTGACACCCTTCTTCAGATCTACTTTGTAGATTTTGTCCCAATAAAGGTTATTATTAAAATTTTCGGCGATGAATTCGCTTGGCTCAATCTGCACTTTGCCACGAATGCCTGGCAGTGGTTCGGCCAGTTCTACAATCTCTTCGCTGGTGTATGCAGTGATGGCTTCGACAGTGAATTTTTGGTCTTCTTCGTAGTAAACCACTAGGTAGTATTCGCCTGTAGAATCTATTTTTTCTACACTTCCACTGTATAATTCGATATAATCTAGATCTGCTGTGACGTCTGGATCGTATTTTTCTACATCAGTAATTAAATACAATTCTGATTCGGAAGTGTTAGCAATGCTTTGACCTTTGGTGAGGCTTACTTTGTAGACGCGACCAACTAATGGCTCAGCTGAAGCGAACACTTCGTCATCAACTACTATGGCATTGCTGAATGTTATGCTGTCGGTGTAGGGCAGTGTGATGTCGATGGCCACAGAGGCAAGTCTTTCTTTTGTAACAATAGCTCTTGTTGCAATATTTACTTCTGCTTGCGCAATATCGTCGGTGGAGAAGACTACGTAGTAGGTGCCTGCCTCGTAAATAGTTTTTTTGTAGCTCGAATAGCTTTCATATTCTCGCGTGACTTTAACCGCTGTGGTGGCGCTTTCGTCGTACTTGTAGATCCATAGTTTGTTTTCATCGGGATATGTTACAAGGGCTGTGCTGTCGGGCAGCGTCACTTTGTAGGCCACGGCGTAGTATTGTGCGGTGGCATCGTCGCCAAACAGGTCGGTTTCGCCTTGCACATATTTGCTTTCGGTGCTGCCAAAGTTGATCTCTTTCGAAATGGTGGCAGGAATAGTAACCTCTTCGGCATCGGCTAGCAGCTCGGCAAAGGTGATGGTGCTAGTGGTGGCCGATTGACCCACGCTAATGCTCACAAGGCTGTTGCCGCGTTCCGTTGTGTATTCCGATGTGAACACTACATAGTATTCGTCGCCTTCGTTGAGCTCGGTAACCACATAGTTGGCGCTGTAGCTGCCTTCTGCTTCACCGCTGATGTTGCCAGCGTTGTCTTTTTTGAGTATGCGAATGGCAGGAGCGCCTCCATTGGCAAATTTACTCATGGTGGCGTGTATGTACTGCCCAGCCTCTACTTGCACTTTGTAGGCTTGTGCGTAGTATCTGCTGCCATCGTTCATGAATTCGCTGGTGCCTGTTACCAATTTGCTAGGCTCGGCACCGAGCAGAATTCTCTGTTCGGCAAGGCTGTTGACCTGTTCGGCTGCAGCCAGCAGTTCGGCCAGCGTTATGGCTGTGGTGTTCGACATCTTGCGGTCGCTGTAGCGCATCTCTAGGTGGTAGTCGCCATATCCTTCGGCCGTAATTCCAAACACTGTAATTGGAGCACCACTAAACTCGTTATCTAGAATGGTTGTGATTTCGAATTCGCGCTCTTCAGTGTAATAACCGTCGACAATACCGATAAGTTGAATTTCCTCTAGAGATTTGTCGTTGGTCTTCCATTTCACTACCACGGTGGTGTCGGTGGTAGGAACATTGTTTATCTGGAAAACATGCGTAGGTGCTCCGATAGATATGTTATCGTTTGCAAGCAGGGTGCTATCGAGTGCAAAAGGAATGGTTATCATGGTTGCTTGATAACCAAAAGCTGCTGTTATAC
>CAVHRT010000107.1:0-5542 GCA_963638355.1 Flexilinea sp.
AAATAGGACGTACTCGGTGTGTCATTACAAACCTCGAAACAGAATTTGCGTGAGCAATTTCGAGAAACTTAGAAACTTTTTCAACTAGAAATCTAGAAATCAGAAATTAGAAACCATTTTCTAAACAATGGAATTAACGGGCTCCATATTTCCTTTGATGGGTTCTGTGGCCGACGAACTCGGCATGGAATGCTATGTGGTTGGCGGCTATGTGCGCGACCTTGTGCTGCAGCGCCCGTCGTCCGACATCGATGTGGTGGTTGTGGGCAGCGGCATTGAGATGGCACGCGCTGTGGCAAAAAAACTCGGTCGTGGTGCACACTTGTCGGTGTTCAAAACCTACGGCACGGCGCAGGTGAAATGCCGTTGCTACGAGTTGGAGTTTGTTGGTGCGCGCCGCGAATCGTACCGTCGTGAGTCGCGCAATCCGATAGTGGAAGATGGCACGCTCGAGGACGATCAGTTGCGCCGCGATTTTACGGTGAATGCACTTGCCATCTGCCTCAACAAAGATCGATTTGGCGAACTTGTCGACCCGTTTGGCGGCATGGACGATATGAAGGCGAAAATTTTGCGTACGCCGCGCGATCCGGACATCACCTTCAGCGACGATCCGCTGCGTATGATGCGTGCCATTCGTTTTGCCACGCAACTCGATTTTCAGATTGCGCCCGATACGCTCGAAGCCATCAAACGCAACGCTCAGCGCATCGAAATCATCACCCAAGAGCGCATCATTGTGGAGATAAACAAGATGATGACCTCGCCACGCCCGTCGGTGGGCTTTCGTTTGCTCGACGAGACGGGACTTTTGCCGCTCATCTTCCCCGAATTGGCTGCCATGAAAGGCATCGAAGAACGCGATGGACGCGCTCACAAAGATAATTTTCTGCACACGCTGAAAGTACTCGACAATCTGTCGCAAAAGAGCGACGACCTCTGGCTGCGTTGGGCTGCGTTGCTGCACGACATCGGCAAACCTGCCACCAAGCAGTGGGACGATCGACAAGGCTGGACTTTCCGCAATCACAACTACATTGGCAGTCGCATGGTGCCGCGCATTTTCAAACGGCTGAAGTTGCCGCTGGGCGAGCCGATGAAATTTGTCGAAAAAATGGTGTTGCTCCACATGCGCCCAATCGTCCTGAGCGAGGACGAAGTGACCGATTCGGCCGTTCGCAGGCTGCTTTTCGAGGCGGGCGACGACATCGACAAACTGATGCTGTTGTGCGAATCGGACATCACCTCGAACAACATGGAAAAGGTGAAACGTTTTTCGCACAACTTCAAACTCGTGCGCCGCAAATTGCGCGAAATTGAGGAGAAAGATCGCATTCGCAATTTCCAACCGCCCGTCGATGGAGGCGAGATAATGCAAACCTTCAATCTGCCGCCGTGCCGTATTGTTGGCGATTTCAAAACGCAGATAAAAGACGCCATTCTCGATGGAATAATTCCCAACGAACACGATGCCGCCTACCAATTTCTTCTGAAAATCGCAGCAGAACAAGGACTTGAACCAGTCGCCAATTAAGAATTATGAATTAAGAATTAAGAATTTTTTAGACGCGCTGACCAATTCTTGCGACTTGCTACTTGTTACTTGCGACAAAAAAAACAAAATAATCGCTCAAGATATTCGTTTTTATAGAAAAAATAGTATCTTTGCAGTTTGAAAATTATGCGGAGAAATTTCGTCTACATATTGCTGGTGGCAGCGCTGTTAACCTCGTGTAGCAGTTACAATCAGCTGCTGAAGGAGAAAAATCCCGAGATAAAATACGAGGCGGCGAAGAACTATTTTCTGGAAAAAAAATATAGCAAATGCTCCGAATTGCTCGAAGATGTGTCGCCTTACTACAAAGGCACGGGTCGTTCCGAAGAGGTTTTGTATCTGTTGGCTGAATCGTATTGTGGTAGAGAGGATTATGCCACGGCAGCCGAGTATTACAAGACTTACATCAAAAACTATCCGCGCGGCGAGTTTGCGCAAGAGTGCAATTTCAAAGTGGGCTACTGCTATTATAAGGATTCGCCCGATCCGCGTCTGGATCCGACAAACACGCTGCAAGCCATCGAGTCGCTCACCGAATTTCTCGAACGCTATCCGCTGAGCGAACACTCGTCGGAGGCGTATCAATACATTTTTGAACTCGAAGATAAATTGGCCTACAAGGGCTATCTGAACGCAAAACTCTACTATAATCTTGGCATGTATCTTGGCAACAATTATCGTTCGGCCATAATCACAGCCAATAACACGCTGAAGGATTATCCCGAAACGAAACACCGCGAGGCGTTGCTTTTCCTCATTCTTCAGGCAAAATACAAAGAGGCGTCGTTCAGTGTGCAAGAGAAAAAATCGGAGCGTTTCAGCGAGGTGGTCGACGAATATTACAATTACGCATCGGAATTTCCAGATGGCAAATACATTCGCGAAGCCAACAAAATGCTGAAAGAGGCGAAAACACACATTAAGTGAGTTTAGAATTATGAATTAAGAATTATGATTTTTTGCGGAGCAAAAATCAGTAAAATCTGAAATTTGAAATTTATTATACACGGATTATGGATTACAAAAAACTGAAAGCGCCAACGAATACCGTTACGCGCGACATGAACAAACTCATCGAGCCTGTGGGCAATGTCTACGAAGTTGTTCGCATCATTGCAAAACGCTCGAACCAAATTGCTATCGACCTGAAACGTGAGTTGGACAAGAAATTGCTCGACTTTGCTTCGGCGTCCGACACAATGGAAGAGGTGTTCGAAAATCATGAACAAATCGAGATTTCGCGCTACTACGAAAAGATGCCGAAACCAACGCTCGACGCCATCGAGGAGTTCGAGGAAGGTCGCATCTACTATCGCAACCCAACCAACATGGAGGTTGACGAATAACGGCAGTCTCTATTTTTTTGAAGTTTTGAAACAGGGTGGGGAAGGGCAATTGCAATTCCCCATTTTTTGTTGATCGAGAAAAATGTTGTAACTTTGCAAACGAGTAGCAAGTCGTAAGTAACAAGTCGTAAGACTCGATGGCTTGCGGCCCGCCAGCACTTTATAAACTTTTGAACTTTCAAACTTTCGAACTATATTATGCGTCCCTCGGCTCTGAAACATGCCATGTATTTTGGCCTTTTGTTGGGCTTGATTTTTTGCCTCAATTTCTTTCTGCAGACTCGCTCGAGTGCGGTGTGCGATGCCTTTTCGTGGATCATTGTGCTGCTGACGCCCTATGCTGCCTACCGTCTTTCGGTCGACTGCCGTGAGCGCGCCTGCGATGGCTCGATGCGCTATGGCGAAGCGTTTCTCTACGGCATGCAACTCTTTTTCTACGCTTCGATAGTGGCGGCGGCGTTTCGTCTGGTCTATTTCAAATTTTTGAATCCCGATTTTCTGCCGCAACTCTACGACCAAACCATGCAGACCATGGAGGCGTTGCAAATGAAGGTAACCGACGAGCAAATGAACGAAGTGCGTCGCTCCCTCACGCCTGCCAACATGACCATTGCCTACGTCTGGATTGATGTGATTGCAGGCGTGCTGGTTTCGTTTGTGGTGGCATTTTTTGTGAAGAAGGACAACAACGATGGAATTAAAGTAATTGACAATTGACAATTGACAATTAGGCAGTTAACATGACTAACTGCTGAGAGTTGTGGATACCATCAATCTGAAATCTGAAATCTGAAATCTGAAATCAACTATATCATGGACATTTCGTTAGTTATTCCGTTGTATAACGAGGAGGAATCGTTGCAACCGCTGCACGAGTGGATTACGCGTGTGATGCGCGAAAACGGCTTCTCGTACGAAATCATTTTTGTGAACGATGGCAGCACCGATGGCTCGTGGCAGGTGGTGCGTGCGTTGCAGCAAGCCGACGAGCATGTTCACGGACTGCGTTTCCGTCGCAACTATGGCAAATCGCCTGCGCTGCACTGCGGTTTCGCCCGCGCACAAGGCGATGTGGTGATAACGCTCGATGCCGATTTGCAAGATTCGCCCGACGAAATTCCCGCGCTCTACCACATGATTGTGGACGAGGATTACGACCTTGTCTCGGGTTGGAAAAAGAAGCGCCACGACAATGCCATCACCAAAAATATACCGTCGAAAATCTACAATGCCACGGCGCGTCGCGTAACTGGGCTGAAACTGCACGACATGAACTGCGGCATCAAAGCCTACAAGCGCGAGGTGGTGAAAAATATCGAAATCTATGGCGACATGCACCGCTACATTCCGTATCTCGCTAAAAATGCTGGCTTCACCAAAATTGGCGAGAAGGTGGTGGAACATCGCAAACGCCAGTTTGGCACATCAAAATTTGGTCTCGACCGCTTTGTGCATGGTTATCTCGACCTGTTTTCGCTCTATTTCTTGAGCCGCTTTGGCAAACGCCCGATGCACTTTTTTGGTCTGTGGGGCAGTGTGATGTTCCTCATCGGTTTTGTGGCCATTTGCATTGTGGGCGGCATCAAAATTGCGGCACTGCACAGTGGCACACCCGCGCCGCTCGTCACCGACACACCCTATTTTTATCTAGCATTGACAATGATGATTCTCGGCACGCAGATGTTTCTCTCGGGCTTCCTTGGCGAAATGCTCTCGCGCACCGCTCCCGATCGCAACAAATACCAAATTGCCGAAGAAATCTGATGAGAATTAAGAATTAAGAATTTAGAATTAAGAAGGTTGGCGATTGGTATAAAACTGCAAATAGTTGTGGATACCGACAATCTGAAATGTGAAATCTGAAATGTGAAATATTTTCATGAACATTTTTCTGCAAATACTCGGCTACACTTTGCCTGCGCTGGTGGTGGCGCTCACTACTTGGCTGGTGCTGCGCAAAATGCTGAATAACGAAACCGATCGTCGCGCCTACGAACTGCGCCGACTGAATGCTAACCAAGTGACGCCCGTGCGTTTGCGCGCCTACGAACGTCTCACGCTGTTGCTCGAACGCACACAGCCCGAATCGATGGTGATGCGACTGAATGTGAACGGCATGACCAACCTTGAACTGCAATCGAAACTGCTCGAAACGGTGCGCAGCGAGTTCGACCACAATGTGGCGCAACAAATCTATGTTTCGGCCGAGGCGTGGACAATGGTCAAGAGCGCGCGCGAAAACATGGTGCGGATAATCAACGCTGCAGCAGCGCAAGTTCAGCCCACCGCGCCAGCCGTGCAGTTGGCTCAAAAACTGATCGAACTCTACTCGTCGCTGCCTGCCACGCCCACCGACTTGGCACTGACTTGTCTGAAAAATGAGGTAAAGACGCTATGAACGATTTTCTGAAACTGTGCGAAACGCGCTTTTCGCTGCGCAATTTCGATGCTAATCGCCCTGTGGAGCGCGAAAAGATTAACTATTTGCTGCGTTGTGTGCAACTTGCGCCATCGGCGGTGAATCGTCAGCCGTACCAATTTTTTGTGGTTACAGATAAAACCGTTTTGTCGAAATTGGCGCAATGTTATCACCGCGAATGGTTCGAAAATGCGCCTTTGTGCATTGTGGCGTGCGCTAATC
>CAVHRT010000108.1:0-5515 GCA_963638355.1 Flexilinea sp.
GTGTAACATGAAAAAATTATTTCTCATCGCCATGTTGGCACTCGGAGTAGTCGCCACTGGCTCTGCACAAAAAAAGAACGTGTCGATGGCTCGCAACAAAGCCATGAATGTGGAATCGCCCGACTTTGAAGGCGCGAAAAAATGCATTCAACAGGCACTCGAAGATGAAACGACAAAAGATCTTGCCGAAACATGGTATGTGGCTGGCTTGGTCTACCAAAAAATTGTGGACAACGACATCTACCACGCCATGATGGGCGGCACACAGGACGCAGTGCTCGAGGGGCAAAGCGCAATCAAGTCGCACGACTACTATGTAGTGGCATACGACAAAGATCAGCAGCCAAACGCCAAAGGCAAGGTGAAACCGAAGTATGCTAAGCAGATTCGCAAAGCCATCATCACCTATTACAACCAGATGATAATGGTGAACTACGGCATCACGGCCTACAATCAGCAGGATTTTGCAACGGCCATTCGCGCATTCGAGGTACACACTTCGATTCCTGAATTGGCTATGTTTAAAGACGAAGATCCGTATCCGTTCGTTCTCGATTCGACCTATTATCAGATTCGTTACTACACAGCCACGGCTTACGAGCGCAACGGCGACAACAACAGTGCGCTGCAAATTTTCGAGCAGATAAAGGACAAAGGCTATCAGGAAATCTACATCTCGCAGCACATTTGCGACATGTACAAGGACAAAGGCGATGCGGCAGCTTATCTGAACGCTCTGCAAGAGGGCTACGCACGTTTCCCGAAAGAGTTTTTCTTCCTTGGAAATCTGATTAACTACTACATTTTCAACGGACAAGAAGAGCAGGGTATTGAGTATCTGAACGAGGCCATTGCCATGGATCCAACCAACGCCGAATACTACAATGTGAAGGGCAGTGTGATGGAGACGCTCAACAAAATTTCGGAGGCCGAAGAGGCTTATGATCAGGCACTTACGCTCGATGGCAACAGTTTCAAAGCACTGAATGGCAAGGCAAGAATGATCTACATTCGTGCCGCTCAACTCGAGGAAAAATCGGTGATGGCGCGCGACATGAAAGCCTCCGACATGCTGAAGGCCAAAGCCACGGAGATGATGCGCGAATCGTTGCCATATTTCGAAAAAGCAGCTGAGGTAAATGGCGAGGACATTGACAATCTGCGCACACTGCGTTCGGTTTACTACAAAATTGGCGACATGACAAAATACGCTGAAGTGAACGCTCGAATCAAGAGCCTATGATAAATTTGAAACTCCAGCAAACGGCAGCCTTTTCGGTTGCCGTTTGTTTTTGTCTAGTTGCGAAATTACGAAATTCGCATCGATTTGAACGATTCTCAGAAATATGCCAATCTTCGAGCGGTGGTGTATGCGTTTTTGCCTTCTATGCCCGTTTGGAGATTATCTATTTAACATAATACCAATTATCGGACAAAAGTAAACTAGTTGAAGGTTTCAAGTTTCAGGTTAAAAGTTGCGCATGACAGGTGGTCAATGCGGTGAAAATTAAGCGTCTGGTTTTTTATAGGAAACGATAATCCCTGCCAAATCGCTCCGACAACTTGAAAATTTCGATGCAAAGTGTGTGCGCCATTTGCCAAACGCGCAAATCCTCAAATCGTTGCACTGCAGCCATTGAAACTTGAAACTTTTTAACTGTGAAACACCAGAATTGGCGTGTGGGCGTGGAAAACCATTTTGCGGGCAATGCTTGGGTTGAAAAGGCTTGCAAAAAGTCGGCGTTTGTGCGTGTTTAGCGCAATGGCATCGATGTGATGCTCGGCCACAAGGCGGTCGAAGACATCGAGCGTGTCTTGGTCGCCCTTCGGCACAATGATGCAGTCGGTCTGCACATTCGGGTAATTTTGGTGGCAAAAATCCTTCAATCCTGCTAGTTTTATCTCGTCCCAATCGTCGGGATTGTCGTCGAAATGCGCTATTAACAGATTGAAATTCAGTCCGTTGAGCAGATCCATCATGCGGCGGAACGAAATGAGCATGCGATCGTCGAAATTGGTGGCGAGCATTATTTTAATTGGCTCATTTTCAGGTAGTTGTAGATCGGAATCTTCGGGAATGGCCAGCACAGGCACGGTGGCGTGTTCGATGACTTCGGCAGTAACGCTTCCAATCAGATCTTCGGCTTTCTTATCTTTGCCGCGTGTGCCCATCACCACGAGCAATGGCGCATTTTTTTCGCAATAGTCGATGATGGTCTCTTCGGGAATGCCATCGACTGTGGTGAGATCGAATTTTACGCTTGCGAGTTTGGTGTCGGCTATCTGTTGGCGGATTTTTTGTGATAGATTTTTCATGTCGCCCTCGAGCGTGGTCATGAAGTGTCGCAGCACATCTTTGTCGGGGCTCATCACTGCCCTATGCCCTGCCATTGTTACGAACGATTTTGGGAAAATGTAGGCGTGAAGCAGCATTACCGAGCAGTTGCCGAGCATGTAGGCAATGCTGAATGCCATTTTTGCCGCACGCGACGAATAGTCCGAAAAGTCGATTGGCACTAGAATATGACGATGCTCTGGATTGTCGTTTTTGGGTTTAGGTGTCTGATTATCAGCCGATTCGATGATTTTCAAGGCGCGCTGCATATCGTTTTCGTCGACGCGCACACGCATGCCCGCACCGATGGTTTCGTGCTGTTCGTCCACTTCGCTGAGCAACGTTTTGATGCCCGAAAGTTCGAGTTTTTCGGCAAGTTTTTTGGCCTGTTCTAGGCTACGAATGGCAATGGTTATGAGCGAATCCTTCATGGCTAATTAAGAATTTTGAATTTAGAATTAAGAATTTTCGCGTAATTGATTGGCACTGCAGTTCAATGCCCTATCAACCGGGGCAACTTATAATTCAGCCGTAAAGTTACAAAAAATGTTTGATTTGGCAAAACTTTTTATCAACCGTGCGGTTTGTTGGGTCGAGAGTGGCTTTTTGTCGCAAAAAAAGCGTAATTTTGCATCTTCAAAAATTTAAAAATTTTCTTGTTATGAAAACGAAAACAAAGGTTATTTCAATCACAAGCGTGGTGTTGCTGCTGGCTTTGGCCGGATTTTTCTATTTTCGCTTCTATTTTCCGCTGGCCGACGACGGCGTGAAGGCGGGTCAGCTGAATTATTTTGTGCATAAAGGCATCATTTTCAAGACTTACGAGGGCAAAATTATTCAAAGCGGATTGAAAAGCAAGACGGCTGGCACGCTCGAATCGAACGAGTTTAAGTTTTCGGTCGAGGACGAAGCGGTGGCCGATTCGTTGATGCATTGCAGCGGCAAATGGGTGGAATTGCACTACAAAGAGTACTTCGCTCCCCTGCCCTGGCGTGGTGTTAGTAACTATATTGTCGATGGAATTGTGCGCGTTTCGGAAGCTGAAGGAATGCGCTGATAATCAGAATTTTAATTTTGCGAATGGTGCATGTTTAATGTAAAATAAACTATATTCGCAAATCATTTCAGAATAAAATTTATCCACAAACCAATGGAACTTGCAAGTAAATACAATCCAGCCGATGTCGAGGCCAAATGGTATCAGTATTGGTTGGATTACAAACTTTTTTCGTCGAAACCTGACGGTCGCGAACCCTACACGGTGGTGATTCCGCCGCCAAATGTTACGGGTGTGCTGCACATGGGTCACATGCTGAACGAGACCATTCAGGACATTTTGGTGCGTCGTGCGCGCATGACGGGCAAAAACGCCTGCTGGGTGCCTGGAACCGACCACGCCTCCATCGCTACCGAGGCAAAAGTGGTGGCGCGATTGGCAAAACAAGGCATTAAAAAGAGCGACCTGACGCGCGAGGAGTTTTTGAAACATGCGTGGGATTGGACCAACGAATACGGCGGCATCATCTTGAAGCAGTTGCGCAAACTTGGCGCCTCGTGCGACTGGGATCGTACCGCTTTCACGATGGACGAAAAGCGTTCGGCGAGCGTCATCAAGGTTTTTTGCGACCTTTATAATAAGGGTCTGATTTATCGCGGCGTGCGCATGGTGAACTGGGATCCGCAAGCACAAACCGCGCTGTCGGACGAAGAGGTCATTTTCAAAGAACATCAAGGAAAACTCTACTATCTGCGCTATTTTGTCGATGGCGAGCCAGGGAAATATGCTGTAGTTGCCACCACGCGCCCCGAGACCATCATGGGCGATACCGCCATGTGTATCAACCCAAATGATCCGAAAAATGCGTGGCTAAAAGGCAAAAAAGTGATTGTGCCGCTGGTTGGTCGCGTCATTCCGGTGATTGAGGACGACTATGTGGACATTGAATTTGGCACGGGCTGCCTGAAAGTGACACCAGCGCACGATGTGAACGACTACATGCTTGGCGAAAAATACAATCTGCCGAGCATCGACATTTTCAATGCCGATGGCACGCTGAGCGAGGCCGCCGGCATGTACGTTGGCATGGATCGTTTTGCTGTGCGCGAACAGATTGAGAAAGATTTGGCTGCGGCTGACTTGCTCGAAAAAGTGGAACCGTATGTGAATAATGTCGGTTTTTCGGAGCGCACCAATGTGCCGATCGAGCCGAAACTTTCGATGCAATGGTTCCTGAAAATGGAACATTTTGCAAAACTCGCATTGCCGCCTGTGCTGAACGACGAGATAAAATTTTATCCTGCAAAATACAAAAACACCTATCGTCATTGGCTCGAAAATGTGAAGGATTGGTGCATCAGTCGCCAACTTTGGTGGGGACACCGCATTCCTGCCTATTTCTTGCCAAAAGGCGGATTTGTGGTGGCTGAAACCAAGGAAGAAGCCTACAAAAAGGCATTGGCGACGGTGGATTACCCGCTGTCGATTGACGATCTGCGCCAAGATCCCGACTGCATGGACACTTGGTTCTCGTCGTGGTTGTGGCCAATTTCGCTTTTCGATGGGATAAACAATCCGGGTAACGACGAAATTCGCTACTACTACCCCACTTCCGACCTTGTAACGGGTCCTGACATCATCTTTTTCTGGGTGGCGCGCATGATTATGGCGGGCTACGAATACGAGGGCAAAATGCCGTTCCGCAATGTCTATTTCACGGGCATTGTGCGCGACAAATTGGGTCGCAAAATGAGCAAACAACTCGGCAATAGTCCCGATCCGCTCGATTTGATTGAAAAATATGGTGCCGATGGCGTTCGCATGGGCATTTTGCTGTGTGCGCCTGCAGGAAACGACATTCTTTTCGACGAAAGTTTGTGCGAGCAAGGACGCAATTTCAACAACAAGATTTGGAATGCGCTTCGCCTTGTGAAAGGTTGGCAAGTGGCTGATACTGAGCAACCTGAGTCGGCAAAGATTGCCATTCGTTGGTTCGATGAGAAGTTGAATGCCGCCGTTGCAAAACTGGATGACGATTTCAAAAAATATCGCCTGAATGAGGCGTTAATGACCGTCTACAAGCTCTTCTGGGACGAATTTTCGAGTTGGTATTTGGAGATGGTGAAACCCGCCTATCAGCAGCCGATTGACGCAAAGACATACGCTGCAACTATTGCATTTTT
>CAVHRT010000109.1:0-5315 GCA_963638355.1 Flexilinea sp.
AACCACACTCGTATTCTCATAAAAATTATCTATTTTTTTACCTAAAATCCCCTCCGCACATGTTGTAATTTTATAATCAGGCGAAGACACTGTAGAACTTCCTCTACACCATAAAATTATTTCCTCTCCAGGAGCAATTTTACCCTTACTATAGTGTCCATAAGATGCCAATGATATAGATTTAGATCCATTATTACTCCATCCGTCATTTGAGGAAATGTTTATATATACATTACTCAACGACATTGTGTCTTTTGTTCCATTATAAACTGCGATCAGTTTAACTTGAGCTGTTGCCTCATAATACTTGCTAAAGAAAAGATCCGTTGCCACATTTCCCGTGCCGGTGCTGGTGCTTTGGCCGGAGTTGTCGCGCACAATGGTTACTTTCACGGTTTCGGCATTGTCAACCACTATATCCATAAAGGCGGAGTCTTGGTTTACCACCTCTATGTTGCCGTTTTTCAGTTTGGCGCAGTTGGTAATGAGCGAGTGGTAGCGTGCGTTGCGCACCTCTATGGTGGTGGTGGCAGAGCCAGCACAATAATCGTCGTTAGAAGGCTGCGTAGCGGTAATGGTATACACGCCCATGGCGGTGGCAGTGAAGTTGCCTTGTGCGTCAATTTTGCCTGTGCCAGTCGTGCCGTCTTGGAATTTCACATCCCAAGTAACCTCAGCAGAGCTTTCGCTGTAGTAGACCACGCGTTTGCTAGCCTTGCCCGCCACGAGTGGTGCCACATTGTTATCGTTCTCGAACATCAGCTTCAGGCCGGCGAGAGAGGTTATTGTAAGATCATCAACCGCTGCCGTATAGGCAGTGCCTATGTCGTTGGTAGCATAGAGGAAGAAATAATACTTGCCAGGTTCGGAAATGGTGATAAGTCCAGTGCCGCCACCTGCCGCTATCTGCTCGTCGGTGAGTGGAGCAAACTGCACACCCGTGGTATGCGTAGCGTCGGTGCTGTAAGCAATACCTTTTGATTTAATATCGCAACCCGAGGTAGCCGTTAGCGAAAGTCCCGAGATAGTAAGTTCACCACAATTTTGAGTAATAGATGTTATGCTACCCGAAATAGTCGGTTCGGTATCGCAAGCGGTGGTTTTGAATGATACGGTGCACTCTTCGGAACAGTTTTCGCCCGAGGTAACCTTACACCTTATAATATATGTGTAGTCGGTGGAGGTGGCGAGACCAGAAACCGTAGCCGTAACTGTGGTGCCGCTGGTTGAGGCGTTCAGTTGCGTCCAACTACCGTCTGTGCCATTTTTGTATTCATAGAGTGTTGCGCCTTCTACTGCAGTCCAAGTGAGCGTCACCTCGGTCGATTTTGTTTTGGCTTTTACCACAGGTGCTTCGAAGCGTGTGCATTTCACTTCAACTGGCAGAATGCGCATGGTGGCATCGCCTTTGTAGTGACCGATGGCTTGCTGCGTTCCATCATAGCCGATGAAACGCCCCTCTTCGGCAGCCTCGAGATAGAGATGATAGTCAGCAAAGTTGCTCGATTTCAAAATCCATGGTTGCGTTTGGTCGCCGTTGGTTGGCGAGAGCCAGAGTTTTGCCATGTCGGAGCCAGTGCCTGTGCTACCCTGCAGATAGCCGCTATTGGCTGTGAAGCGCAAGCCCGAAGGCGACGTGTTGGCAGCCGAGCGTGCTGCAGCGCCATAGATGGTAGATGTTGGTGCGATGGTTGCCTTTGTTGGATCCGATTCGTTGTCAACTGTTATTGCGAAGGCATCGTTGTGAGCAGCGTCCTGCGTGCTAGCGAGCGTGTTAGGCAGAGCCACCCAGCCGCTGCCGGTGTTGGCAGCAATAACAAACTCGGCGGGCAGCGAGCGACCGCTCACTGTGAGTGTGCAAGTGGCAAGATCGGTAGTGCCGCCAGTGCGATAGGCGCGCAAAAGTATTTTGCCCTCATCGGTAACACCAGCCGAGGTTGGTTTGTAGACCACCAACAGTTTATCAGAATAGTTTTCGTTGGTTATACCCGTAGCCAATGTAACCGTTGTTGTGCCTTCGCCATTTGTGCCAACTTGTTTAAGTTTGAATGCACTATTTTCGATAACCGTAGCCGAAATAGTAACGCTGCCTTCGAGGCGAACGGCATCAACACTCAGAGTATCGAGTGCTTGAACCCAAATATCCTTAGCCGATGTAGCCACTATGCCATCGGTTCCACTAATGGCTGGACCGCACGGAGCGAGTTCGTAGGTAGTAGCCACATCTGGCACATAGAACTGCATCAAATAATAATTAGCTGTTGGCGAACTAGGATTATAAACTTGAAATCTTGAATTATAATAATCAATATAATAACCACTATTAGAGCCACTCTGTAAGGTATAGCCATCGCCCTGTGCTGAAATAGTGAAGTCGTCGGCAGCGGCTCCTGTAAGTAAATAGCCTTGCCCAGCTGCTCGTGAGCCCAAATAAGTACCATCTGAAGCTGCAAAATTGTACTTGCCATCAGAGGTCTTTGTAACAGTCCAAATAATTGTATTATCAGAAACGGTTATTTTTTCATTTGTAGGAGTTACACTCACTGCGGTTGAATAGTAAGAAGAGGTTACCGTGCTACTAATGGCTTTTTTATCGGTATACTCCACAATAAGCACCTTTTTGCCAGTAGTCAAATCCGACAAAGTTCCTTTTTTGAAAGTATCGCTAGAGACGGCCGTTCCATCTTCTTTACTATACACCGCATAGAATGTTACTGGGTCGGTGCTGGTGAAGGAGTATGGGAACGACACTTTTGCGTCGAGGTTGTTTTGGTCGGTGGTGAAATGCGAGAACGTGGCACCATCGCATGGCGTTTGCGAGGCAAGCGCTGCAAGAAGCGTGCTTTCTTCTACAGCGGTGCAAAGTTTCTGCCCAGTAATGGTCGTTACAGTGCCTTGGTCGTTCAGTTTCACACTAACAGCAGGATTTTTCACCTTGCCGCTAACGCTCACTTTCTGATCGGCATAATCTGTAGTTGTAAATGTGATAGTACCACTCTTGCTGCCATCGGTAGTGCCATCGCCATTCAGACGAATGTAGAGCGGGATATTATTTATTTTACCATCGCTGCCTTTTGATATTGTGGCCGATGTTGCCCAAGTAGAGCCATCGGTCGAGACTTGGAATGTGCTACCTGTGGCAAGCGATGCCAACACATCGGCTTTTAGATTGTAGCCATAGACCGTAACCTGCTGCGTGGCAGACTGTGTACCGCAATTGGTCTCGAATTCGGTTAAGGCAGGCGATTGAATTATATTAAGGTATACCGGCGCCAGAACCGTTACGGTTTGGCTTACGGCGGCGGGTGGGCAGCTGGTGCCATCGTTGTAGTTGGCCGTGATGGTGTAGGTGCCAGCTTGGGTAAATTTGCAGGTGAATGGTGCGCTGCCCGTGGTGGCGCTGAGTTCTCCGCCCGTGGTAGTGAAGGCCCATGTGCCACTGGTGCTGCCGCTCGTTACGCTAGGCGTGAAGGTAACGCTCACCTCACCACTCTCGCCAATGTTTACCGCGCTTTCACTAGCCGCCAGCCCAATGGTGGTTGTGGGGGTGCAGCAGGTAGAGATGTAGGCGGTGGAAGCGCTACCTGCCTCAATTTCAAACTTTGTAAACTTTATAGTTCCCGTAGCACTATATTTCCAAGTGCCATCACTTTGTTTTGTAAAATCATAGGTACTTGTACTTGTACTTGTTACAACATACCCTTTTACACTTGTAAAATCACCGCCGCTAGCAATAATATTTCCACTACTATAGATTCGCCAAGATCCATCAGAACTATAATATTTTCCATTATTTCCACTACTGCTGTATGTTAAAGTTACACCACTAATGGTATAGCTTGAATAAGCCTTACTATTTTCCCAGCCTTCACTTGAAGCGATAGAAGCGACATTGAAGGTAACTTTTCCACTTCCCGTCCCATTTCCGAACACGGCGTAGTAGGTTACGTTGCCCGTAGGAATAGTTTCGGCGGTTATTTTGGTGCCTTGTGGGCTGCTGCTTGGGCTGCTCATGCTACCGGCGGGCTGTGTGTACCAGCCAATAAAAGCAGGATATTGTGCGCTATTGCACGAGCTGGGGTTAGTTGGCAGCGTGCCAATGGCATTGCCTTCGGTAACAGTTTGTGTTTCATAGGTGGAGCCATTCACGCTGTAGGTGATGGTGTAGGTGGCGAGGGCAGTAGTAGTAAATTCTTTAAAGTCTTCTGCATCGCAATACTTGTGATTATCCCCCACGGCACTAACAGTCACCATGTAATAAGTATTTGGCGATAGACCAGTCAAAGTGCAGGGACTAGTAGCGTTTTCCTTTTCAAACACTGAATTTAACTCTCCATCCACCACAGATAGTGTATAACTGTTGGCATTTGCCACTGTACCCCAACTAATAGTTGCGCCTGATGTTGTAATATTGCTTACAGTTACTGCAGGAGTAGCGAGTTTGTCGCATGCTTTGAAAAGACCTTCGACCGTTACGGCAACATTTGGCATTTCAAACTTATTGTTGTCGGAAACAGCGTATTCGTTAAGATCTTCATCATAAACCGACCAACTATCAAAATAGAAACCTGCTCCCTCTACGTATGAAAGAGCAACCGAATCTCCGCTACAAGCCTTTGCAGGCTCTGCTGTAACCGAACAACCATCATTAATCGTAATGCCACCACTACCAAGTGCCTTAGCGGTAACACCATGTTCTGTGCAGTCACCTTTATACTCCACAACAATGGAGGAGATATATGCACGTTTAGAACTTGTTGCCACATATATAGTGGAAACCTCAGAGCCATTCCAAGTAAAAGAACATGCAGTAGCAGTGGTTCCAAGAGCTGTAGTCGATTGAGTAGCATCACTACTTGAAGAACCACATTTGATTTTAGCACCATCACTACCATATGCGACAGCATTTACAGTTACTTTTGTGATTTTATAGCCTTTATTGAGATTTATTAAAAAATAACCATTATACTTACTAGCCCCTAATTTTATTCCAGATTTACCCGTAAAAACTCGCGAAATATCGCTTGCAGAATTATAATAATCAACGCCACTAGCAATTTGATCCTTGATTCCATCACTATCAAGGGCTATTGTACCATCAGTAATAACTGTTTTAAATTCAATAGTAAAACTATTATCCGCCCACGCATTTCCGGTAGCGAGAACAAAGAGGAGGAAGAGCGAGAGGAACCCCCTCCGCTTCGCTCGTCCCCCTATCTTTCCGCTTTGCTCCAAGCAGGGGGACAGTTGTGCGCTGCGTGTTTGCATGTTGTTGTGCCCTTTAGCAAGGCGTGTGGTAAGGTTAGCAAAAAACT
>CAVHRT010000110.1:0-5174 GCA_963638355.1 Flexilinea sp.
GTTATCAACAGCGGTGCACAATTTGTTGGTGGAGTGCAAATAAAACCGTACCTTTGCCAAATGATGCCGAAATTTGCAAAAATCCAGCGGTGAGGTAGCATCTTTTCGGTGTAAATAGTTAATAGTGAGCCAATTAGCATAATGCAGAGTTCACCGCATTTGCTATGCCTTTTGGCGCGCTCGTCTGTTTCTGCTGCCTTCGGGTGGCAATTGTGGACGTAAATTTTGAAAACATGGAAAAACCTAGTTGTCCTTTTGTACCGAATTTCCTGCTCGGCGTGGCTGGCGGCATTCAGTACTTGAAACTTAAAAGTGCATCGCGCAACCCGCGCAAATCGAGTGAAAAAACGCTGCGCAACATTCTGCGCTACGCCAAAGACACGGAGTATGGTCGCGAACATCATTTTGCCGAGATTCTGGAGGCAAAGACCGACACCGAACTCTACGCCCGCTATCAAAAGTATGTGAAACTGAACGATTACGAGGATTTGCGCCCGTATGTGGAGAAACACAAACATGGCGCAGAAAACGTTCTCTTCCCCGGCAGACCTGTGATGTATGCCACCACTAGTGGCACCACCAGCGAACCAAAATGGGTGCCGATCACGCCGGAATATCTGAACAACATCTATGGCAAAATGACCAAAGTTTGGTTGTTCAACTTCATTAAAAATCGCCCGAAAGTGTTCACAGGCAAAATTGTGTCTATCGTTGGCAAGGTGAAAGAGGGCGAAGCGCCCGACGGCACATTCTTCGGCTCGGTGAGCGGCGTAACGCAACGCGATTGTCCAAAATTCGTGAAAAAACTCTACGCCTCGCCCGCATCGGTCTTCTCCATCGAGGACTACACGGCGCGCTACTACGCCATCATGCGCATGGGCATCGAGCGCAACATTACGCTCATCGTTACCGCCAATCCATCGACGGTGGTGGAGATGCAGAACAACGTGAACGAGTATTTTGACGACTATTGCAACGACATCGAACACGGCACGCTGAAAGCCGAATTGAATATTCCCGATTGGATTCGTGAGAGCATTCAACCCTATCTGAAACCAAATCCCGAGCGCGCTGCCGAATTGCGCGCGTTGAAGGCAAAATACGGTCAAGTGCTGCCAAAACACTATTGGCCCAATCTGCAAATCCTGAACACTTGGAAATGCGGCAACACGCATGTGTATGTCGAGAAATTCCAAAATTCGTTCCCCGATGCCATGCTGCACCAAGAATTTGGCTATTTTGCGTCGGAATGCCGCTTTGGCTTGGTGCTCGACGACACCAACAACACCGTGCTTTTCCCGCATTTTCACTACTACGAATTTGTGGCTGAAGAGGAGTTGGAGAGCGACGAAAAACATTTCCTGCAACTCTGGCAATTGGAGAAAGGCAAACGCTATTGCCCGTATGTAACCACATTTGCGGGACTTTATCGCTACAACATGAACGACCTTGTGGAGGTTGGTGACTTTTTCTGCGGCACGCCCACGGTGCATCTTATTCAAAAGGTGAACGGCATTGTGACGATGACAGGCGAAAAATTGGCCGAATGTCAGTTTATCAACGCTGTGCACGAGGCTGAAAAGGAGACTGGTTTGGTTACGCGATTCTTCATTGGCTTTGCCGATTTGTCGGTTTCGGCATACAAATTCTACTACGAATTTGCCGACCAAAACACCACGCAAGAGCAGGCCGAGGCGTTCACCAAGGTGGTCGACGACACGCTGAAGAAAATCAACATCGAGTACGAAGCCAAACGCGCCTCGTTCCGCGTGAAAGACCCGATAACCTTCCGCCTGGTGGCACAATCGTTCGAAAAATTCAAGGCGCAATGCATTGCCGAAGGCGCTCGCGATGGTCAGTTCAAACTGAACCTGCTGCTGCAAGACGAAAAACGCCACGAAAAGTTCAAAGCGCTGGTCGTCAAATAGTTAGAAGTGAGCGGTGAGTAGTGAGAAGTGAATTCAATTGATAATTGAAAATTGATAATTGACAATTACAGTGCATAATCTTCAAATCTTCAAATTTTCAAATCATCAAATGAAAAATAGAATTTTTGCCTCACTGGCTCTGACTCTTGCGTTAAACTCATCAATTTATCAACTCGTCAACTGATAAACTAATATTGAAAAACAAGCCCTACACTGACAACAACGGCAAATCGCTGCCATATCCGCGGCTGATAAATTTCGCGTTGTGGCTGGCAGGTGGTTCGCAGACCGAGCGGCTCAAGTTTTGGAGTCGACATCCGCGCCACGCTGCCGAGCGTACGCTGCGCGACATTTTGAACCTGTCGCGCGACACAGTGTATGGGCGCGAACATCATTTCGATATCATTTTGGCGGCCACCAATGCCGAGGATTTTTTCCGACTCTATAGGCAATATGTGCCAGTGAACGATAGCTACGAGACGCTGCGACCATATGTGGAGCGGCACAAGCACGGCGAGCAGGACATACTTTTTCCCGGCAAACCCGACATGTATGCCACCACTAGCGGCACCACCAGCGAGCCGAAATGGATTCCGATGACGCACAAATACTTGAAAGATGTTTACGGCAAAATGTCGCACATCTGGACTTGGAATTTTGTGAAACATCGTAGCCGCATTTTTGGTGGACACATTTTCCCAATTGTTGGCAAAGAGGTCGAGGGTTATGCGCCCGATGGCACGCTGTTTGGCTCGGTGAGTGGCGTTTTGGTGCGCGACATTCCGAGCATCATCAAAAAACACTACACTGCGCCGCCTTCGGTCATGTCCATTGCCGACTATGCCGCGCGCAACTACACACTGATGTTGCTCGCCCTGCAGCACCGCGATGTTACGCTCTGGGCCACCGCCAATCCATCGACCATTTTGGAACTTCTGCGAACGGTCGACGAGAACGCGGAATCGCTCATCAACGACATTGAACACGGCACAATAAGCGAGAATTTTGATATCGCGGAAGAGATTCGCGACGAATTACAACGCTACATCAAACCTCGCCCCGAGCGCGCCGCCGAATTGCGCCAACTTCTGAAAGAAAAAGGACGACTTGTGCCGAAAGATTATTGGCCTTGGTTGCAATATCTCTCCACGTGGAAATGCGGCAACACGCGCATCTACATGGAAAAATACATGGACGACTTCGACTGGAACAAGACTTTTTATCAAGAACTTGGCTACATTGCCACCGAATGTCGCTTTGGCTTTGTGCTAGACGACTCGAACGAATCGGTGCTTTTCCCGCAATTTCACTACTACGAATTTGTGGCCGAAGAGGAGTTGGATAAGCCGAACAAGCATTTTCTTCAGATTGATGAGTTGGAGCAGGGCAAACGCTATTGCGCCTATGTGACGACCTATTCGGGGCTCTATCGGTACAACATGAACGACCTTGTGGAGGTGGGCGGCAAATTCCACAAAACGCCGACCATTCACATGGTTTCGAAGGTGAATGGCATTGTGTCGATGACGGGCGAAAAACTCTACGAGCCGCAGTTTATCGAGGCGGTTCACGAGGCCGAAAAAGAGACGGGCATAAAGACGAAATTCTTCGTTGGTTTTGCCGATGTGAAAGAGTCGCTCTACCATTTTTACTACGAATTTATCGACGAAAATCTTGGTCAGGCCGAGGTCGATGCCTTCACCAAAGTGGTTGATAATCACCTTTGCCAGATCAATATCGAGTACGAATCGAAGCGTGCTTCGTTTCGTTTGCACGAGCCGCGAGGACATATTTTGCTGAAAAATGCCTATGCGCGGTTCAAAGCCGCTTGCCTGCGCGATGGTTTGCGCGATGGTCAGTTCAAATTCAACCTGCTGATGCAAGATGAGCGCCGTCGCAACAAATTCAGCCTGATAGAGCGACTCGAGGAGGGACACGATGCTTTGCTCGATCGCATTTTGGAGCAGGCCGACATTATCGATCAGCGCATCGACCAACGTCGCGCCGAGCGTGCCGAGCGACGAAATGCTCGCAAACAACGCCGTTTGGAACGCCAGAAAAAGCGCGCCGAACGCCGAAATCAAAACAAGCAGTGAACGCACCAAAAATAGAAAATATCGACACGATTCGTACCATTGTACTCGACCTCGATGGCACGCTCTACGACAAAAGTGGTTTGGCTAAACAGTTGATTTTTAGTCAGTTGCTGCACTTGCCGCTGTTGGCCGCCGAGCGCAAAACGCGCAAGCAGTTGAAGGGGCAGAATTTTGGTTCGGAAGAGGCATTTTACGATGTTTTTTTCAAGAAAATGGCTGAAAAGCGTTGTTTTTCGGCAGAGAAGGCGCGAAAATGGTATTTCGAAAAGTACATGCCAGCCATGGTGCGCGCGTTGGAGCGTTCGTTCCACGCCTATCAGTGGGTCGATATGGCAGTGGCGCAGTGGAAACAGCGCGGCATTCGTGTGGCCGTCTATTCCGACTATGGCGCTGTGTCAGAAAAATTGCACGCGCTTGGTCTCGATTCTGAAATGTTCGATTTGGTGATTTCTGCACCGCAACTCGGAGGCTTGAAACCATCGGCACAATCGGCAGAACGACTTTTGAAATTGTTGAATGCAACCCCAGCCGAAACGCTTTTCATCGGCGACCGTCCCGACACCGATGGCGCAAGTGCGGAAGCGGTTGGCGCAGGCTTTTTATTAATTTCAAATTTCAAATTTCAAATTTCAGATTATGGCGAAAATACAACGGTTTGAGGACTTAGAAGTGTGGCAGCATGCACGAACACTTTGCAATGAAATTTTCAAAATAACGGAAAAATTCGGAAAAGATTATCGATTTATTTCGCAGATAACAGCGTCTGCTGGTTCAACCATGGACAATATTGCTGAAGGTTTTGAGCGCGATGGACGCAAAGAATTTATTCAATTTTTATTCATCGCTAAAGGTTCGTGTGGCGAAACTCGCAGTCAAATAATTCGGGCGTCTGATTTTGGCTATATCAGCAAAGAGGAATTTGAAAAATTATATGACAAGTGCCGTCAACTTTCGAGCGAAATCTCTGGTTTTATCCGATATTTACGCAATACAGACTATACTGGAACAAAATTCAAACCATCAAATTCTGAAGAAAATAAATCTGATAAATAAATGACGATTTTGATTTATCGAAATCTGAAAAATACCACAAAAAGCTGTGGAATCTCCAATCTGAAATTTGAAATCAACATGAACTCCGACTCCATCA